>CAURWS010000025.1:0-15254 GCA_963528485.1 uncultured Pseudomonas sp.
GGCTTGTACTACGTGAGCGGGAACCGCTACCGCAACCTGATGCTGCTGGTGGCCAGCTACGTGTTCTACGCCTGGTGGCGTGTGGACTTCCTGGCCCTGTTCGCGGCGGTGACGCTGTGGAACTACTGGATTGGCCTGCGCGTCGGTGCGGCCGGGGTCAGGACCAAACCGGCGCAGCGCTGGCTGCTGCTGGGCGTTGCGGTCGACCTGTGCATCCTCGGCTACTTCAAGTACGCCAACTTCGGTGTGGACAGCCTCAACGCGATCATGACCTCGTTCGGTCTTGAGCCGTTCATCCTGACGCACGTGCTGTTGCCGATCGGGATCTCGTTCTACATCTTCGAGTCCATCAGCTACATCATCGACGTCTACCGTGGCGACACGCCGGCGACGCGCAACCTGATCGACTTCGCAGCGTTCGTGGCCATCTTCCCGCACCTGATCGCCGGCCCCGTGCTGCGTTTCCGCGACCTGGTGGATCAGTTCAACAACCGCACCCACACGCTGGACAAGTTCAGTGAAGGCTGCACGCGCTTCATGCAGGGTTTCATCAAGAAGGTCTTCATCGCCGACACCCTGGCGGTCGTGGCTGACCACTGCTTCGCCCTGCAAAACCCGACCACGGGCGATGCCTGGCTCGGTGCGCTGGCCTACACCGCACAGCTGTATTTCGACTTCTCCGGTTACAGCGACATGGCCATCGGCCTGGGCCTGATGATGGGTTTCCGCTTCATGGAAAACTTCAAACAGCCTTATGTCAGCCAATCGATTACCGAGTTCTGGCGTCGCTGGCACATCAGCCTGTCCACTTGGCTGCGTGACTACCTGTACATCACCTTGGGCGGCAACCGTGGCGGCAAGGTCGCGACCTACCGCAACCTGTTCCTGACCATGCTGCTGGGCGGTCTGTGGCACGGCGCCAACATCACCTACATCGTCTGGGGTGCCTGGCACGGTGTGTGGCTGGCGATCGAAAAAGCGCTGGGCATCAACACCGCGCCCAAGACCTTCAACGTCGTGCGCTGGGCCTTCACCTTCCTGCTGGTGGTGATGGGCTGGGTGATCTTCCGCGCCGAGAACCTGCACGTTGCCGCCCGTATGTACGGCGCGATGTTCAGCTTCAGCGAATGGCAGCTCTCGGACCTCAATCGCGCCAGCCTCACGGGCCTTCAAGTGGCGACCCTGATCGTGGCGTACATCACCCTGGCGTTCTTCGGCCTGCGCGACTTCTACCGCAATCGCGCACCGGAAAAACCAAAAGGTGACGCGCCGGTTCAAGCCGACGGCCCTGCTTCAGCCGTACCAGGCCTGATCAAGGCCGTACCGGGTGACACGCCAGGCAGCATTCATCAACCGGGTTACATCGTCGGCACCGACGCGCAGGTTCAGCCTGCCTACTGGACCGCCGATTGGTCGCGCTACGTCATGCGCGCCCTGATCCTGCTGATGTTCGTGGCCTCGATTCTCAAACTCTCGGCGGCCAGCTTCTCGCCGTTCCTGTACTTCCAGTTCTGAGGCGCCTGACATGACCCGCTCATTGCGTTTCATCTACATCTTTCTGTTCCTGGCCATCTTGCTGGCGCTGGGTCTGTGGTCGCTGCGCAGCTTCATCGGCTTCTCGACGTCCAAGGAAACCACGGTGCTCAACGGTCACTGGACCAAGGCCGTGGAGACCCACTACGACGATCAGTTCCCGATCAAGCGGCTGGGCACCAACCTCTGGGCCGCGCTGGATTACAAGGTGTTCAACGAAGGTCGTCCGGGCGTGATCCTCGGCAAGGACCAGTGGCTGTACACCGACGAGGAATTCGACGCGGTGGCCAACGGCGAGCAGAACGAAGCCGACAACCTGGCGATCATCGAAGGCGTGCGCGACACCCTGAAAAAACAGGGCACGCAGCTGGTGCTGGCCATCGTTCCGGCCAAGACCCGGCTGTATCCGGAGCACATTGGGGACACCAAGCCTTCGGCGCTGCACACCGATCTGTACCAGCAGTTCCACACTCAGATGAATCAGGCCGGCATCATCGCCCCTGACCTCTTGGCGCCGCTGCAAGGCGCCAAGGACAAGGGCCAGGTCTTCCTGCGCACTGACACCCACTGGACGCCGATGGGCGCCGAAGTCGTGGCACAGCAACTGAGTGAGGCGATCTCGCAAAAGACCCCGCTCAGCGGCGACCCGCAGACCTTCGTCACCGAAGCCAAGTCCAGCGAGCCGTACAAGGGCGACCTGACCAACTTCCTGCCGCTGGATCCGCTGTTCAGCAACCTGCTGCCCAAGCCGGACGACCTGCAACAACGCAGCACCAACCCTGCGCAAACCGAGGGTGACGGTGGCGACGCGCTGTTCGCGGACAACTCGGTGGCGGTCGGTCTGGTCGGCACCAGCTACAGCGCCAACCCCAACTGGAACTTCGCTGGCGCCCTGAAACAGGCCCTGCACAGCGACGTGGTGAATTACGCCGAAGACGGCCATGGCCCGATCCTGCCGATGCTCAAGTATCTGCAGACCGACGCCTTCAAGAGCAGCCCGCCGCAGGTGCTCATCTGGGAATTCCCGGAGCGCTACCTGCCCGCTCACAACGACCTGACCGAGTTCGATCCGCAGTGGATCGCCGAACTCAAGAAGGCTCGTGACCCACAACAAAATCTGGCTCAGAACGCCAATCAATCCGAGTCGCCCAACCGGGCGCAAAACTGAGAGGACTCCTCACATGACTATGCAGACCACCCCTCACATGCCTACCCGTTCGACCAAGTCCGGCCTGTTGAAAACCTGCGTCCTGGCCGCCAGCCTGGGCTTCGTCTCCCTCTCCGCCTTCGCCGGTGGCGACGCCGCCCTGTACGGCCCGACCGCACCGAAAGGCTCGACCTTCGTGCGGGTCTACAACGCCAGCAACGCCGAAATCAGCGCCAGCGTGGGCAACACCAGCCTCAACGAAATCGGCCCGCTGGCCAGCAGCGACTTCAGCTTCATGCCCCAAGGTGACTACAGCGCCAAGATCGGCAGCAACACCCTGCCGGTGAAACTGGCGAGCGATCACTACTACACCATCGTCAATAACACCTCGGGCGCGCCACAGCTGGTGGAAGAGCCACCGTTCAAGAACAAGCAGAAGTCCCTGGTGCGCGTGCAGAACCTGAGCGACAAGGCGCTGACCCTGAAGACCGCCGACGGCAAGACCGCGGTCGTGGATTCGGTGAAAGCCAAAGGCACCGGCGAGCGTGAAATCAACCCGGTCAAGGTCAGCTTCGCGCTGTTTGACGGCGACAAGAAAGTCAGCGACCTGAAGCCGGTTGCCCTGGAGCGCGGTGAGGCAGCGGTGCTGTACGTCACCGGCAACGGCAGCAACCTGTCGCCAGTGTGGGTCAAGCGCCCGACGTCCACGCAGTAATACCGAGAACACCGCCTTCGGCTGTTGATTCTGGCCGAAGGCCGTAGGAGCGCGCTTGCTCTGGGCGGCATTCCGACGATTGCAATGTGTCAGTCGACAGAATTGCTTCGCACATACCGGCCCCATCGCGGGCAAGCGCGCTCCTACAGGCTCCCAACAACTAGAAACACCCGAAACGACAGACAAAAACCGACGTATAGCCCAAACAAACGCTATCGAAATTTTGGAGAAACAAAATGATTCCAGTGATCTTGTCAGGTGGCAGCGGTTCCCGACTCTGGCCTCTTTCGCGTAAACAGTTTCCAAAACAGTTCCTGGCATTGACCGGCGAGCACACCCTCTTCCAGCAGACCCTCGAACGCCTGCAGTTCGAAGGCATGCAGCACCCGATCGTGGTGTGCAACAAGGACCACCGCTTCATCGTCGGCGAGCAGCTCGACGGGCTGGGCCTGGACACCCAGGCGATCATCATGGAGCCGTTCGGTCGCAACACCGCGCCGGCCGTGGCCATCACCGCGATGATGCTGGCCAACGAGGGCCGTGACGAGTTGATGCTGGTGCTGCCGGCCGACCACGTCATCGACGACCAGAAATCCCTGCAACGCGCCCTGGCCCTGGCCACTGTGGCCGCCGAGCGTGGCGAGATGGTGCTGTTCGGGGTGCCGGCCACCAAGCCTGAAACCGGCTACGGCTACATCAAATCCACCGCCGACGCCCTGCTGCCGGAAGGCGTGAGCCGCGTCGCCCAGTTCGTCGAAAAACCGGACGAGCAACGCGCCCAGGAATTCGTCGAAGCCGGCGGTTACTTCTGGAACAGCGGCATGTTCCTGTTCCGCGCCAGCCGTTACCTGGAAGAGCTGAAAAAGCACGATCCGGACATCTACGACAACTGCCTGCTGACCCTTGAGCGCAGCAAGCACGACGGCGAGAGCATCGAACTGGACCAGGCCAGCTTCGCCTGCTGCCCGGACAACTCGATCGACTACGCGGTGATGGAAAAAACCCAGCGCGCCTGCGTCGTGCCGCTGGACGCGGGCTGGAGCGATGTCGGCTGCTGGTCGTCGCTGTGGGACGTGCATGCGAAGGACGATAACGGCAACGTCACCAAAGGCGACGTGGTCATCCAGGACAGCCGCAACTGCATGATTCAGGGCAACGGCAAACTGGTCACCGTGATCGGCCTGGACAACATCGTGGTCGTCGAAACCAAGGACGCCATGATGATTGCCCACAAGGACAAGGTTCAGGGCGTCAAGCAGATGGTCAACACCCTCAATGAGCAGGGCCGCAGCGAAACCCAGAACCACCTGGAAGTCTACCGCCCATGGGGCTCGTACGACTCCGTGGACATGGGCGGCCGCTTCCAGGTCAAGCGCATCTCGGTCAAACCGGGCGCCAGCCTCTCGCTGCAGATGCACCACCACCGTGCCGAACACTGGATCGTCGTGTCGGGCACCGCTCAGGTCACCTGCGACGAGAACGTGTTCCTGCTGACTGAAAACCAGTCGACCTACATTCCGATCGCCTCGGTCCATCGCCTGCGCAACCCAGGCAAGATCCCGCTGGAAATCATCGAAGTGCAATCGGGCAGCTACCTGGGCGAAGACGACATCGAGCGCTTCGAAGACGTCTACGGTCGTTCGACCCCTGGCATCGAAGCCGGCGTGAGAACCCAGACCATCGCGCGCTGAGACAACGACAAGCAACGGTTGTAGTGCCCCCGCCCGCCCCCTGCGTATTCCCCATCCGCAGGGGGTGGGCAGGGGCTTTTTTACTAAGACGCCTGGCCGCTAACGCCCGAACCTCCACCACGACCCACCGGATCGTTTTGCGATAACCCTGGCAGGAATCTTCGTCGCCATGACGAACGATGAATACGTGTCAGCGTTGTTCAGCAACAGGCTGGCACGGACAGCAGGGTCAGTTAGGAATTTTTGATTTCTACTTTCGTGGGTAGACGTGCCGGTTATAAACACTCCCATTCTTTCTACATAATCGGTGGTGACCTGCACGCCGCTCCGCTCCGGACCACGCTGGGCCACATTTCCTAATCTTTCGAGCAACCGCACGGAATGCGTTTTTATCAGCGAATTTGTAGCAGCAGCCCCTAGCCAATCTTCAGTATTGTAGAAATAATCCTTGGAATCAGCCGTTGCATGGCTGCTTTCGTGAATCAAGGTCTGTGCCATTTCCAGCGGATGCGCTCGCGCAAATAGGTGAGTATCCAACGCCACCGTCGTTTCGAATGGCTCATCAATCCGGTGCCAGGTTAAACCGAACATCGCGCCCTGAGTGTCCATGACATTTATCTTGTCCGATGAGTCAGCCACCAGCGAAGAAACATAAGCCTGCTGAACAGCCAGCTCACTCGATATTTTAGTGATCACTTGTTTTTCCAAGTCTGGGGTCAGCTCTCCGAACATATGAGCGAGGACTTTTTTCACATCACCCTTAATAATCGGCTTACTTAGTTTTTCTTGAGTTTTCTGAAGCAACTCGACGGCTATATCAATCGCTGTCCGGAGCTGATTGCGCTGATCCTCCGTGAATGCATTAAGCCCTCGAGCAACAATTCTTATCCGATTGACTTCAAGACCTCGCCATTCTGCTTCACTCAAGACGTCATAGGGTGCAAGCCCTTGCCCGTCTCGATTGCGGATGGGTGAGTTGCCACAAAAACAGAACAGGTTCATCCCTCCCGCCTCACCGAGAGGATCTGGATTTACCCACCTCATCAACCACGGCGCGTAATACCGCAACCCATAGTAGTAAAGGCCCGTCGCATCACGTTCTTTGCCTGAGTACCGCACAGTCTTGTACTTCGCTTCAATGGTACTGCGCGCCGCACACCAGGCAGTTTCGCCATTAGGATAATAGACCTCCTGGCTGATCAGTTGGCCGTATTGGTCGAGCTCCAGCGTGCTAGAGCCCAGATGATCGGCGAGGCTGTAACGCGTTTGATCGTTGTCGATTTCGCCGGGTTTGCCGTTCTGCCAGTGCAATAAACGGACAGAGTTTTGCCTCACCGTTGCAGTTATCACATCCAGCACTTCGCCGGTCGCGCTGTTGCTGCGGATTTCCAGCCCCGGCAGATAGCGCACTTCGCTTAGATGAGTCAGCTCTTTTGTTTGAGTCACACGCACTTTGCGCACCCGTGCACCCGCAGCATCGTATTGGTACACCTCACGATCATTGATCCCAGACTTGTGCTTCACCGGCGTGACTCCGCTCAGTTGATTACGTAAATCCCAACTCAACGTCTGGCCCGGTGACAGTTCACGCACGTTGCCGTTGGCATCAAAACCTGCCGCAATCTGCTCTTCAGTCGGCGGGCGCTCGCCTGTTTGCAGCAGTGAGCGGTTGCTGTAACGGGCAGTGGCGAAGGTACGCGTGTGATTGCGAGCGCCGGTGTGAATCAGTTTTTGCAGATTGCCACCTGCGTCGTATTCGTAGCGTTGGGTGTAATTGCTCAGTTCATTCGCCGTTGCGAAAGATTGCGGGGATAGACCTTTATTAGCCGTTGCAGACTCATAGCCCGTCGCCTCGATCAGTTGATAAAGCGTGTCGTAAGCAAAGGTGCGTAACGGCTCGACTTGCTGATTGGCGAAGAATCGTGTCGGTTGAGCGCGGTCTTCAATACTCACCACATTGCCGACCGGATCGTAGGCGTAATGCAGGTCCTGAAGACATCCGTTATCAGCGCGCAAGTTGCGCAGGCGGCCATCAGCAGGGTCGTAATCAAGGGTGGTGACGATCCCGTTGCCGAGCGTTTCAGCCTCGATTCGATTGTGCGCGTCGTAGTGAATGTCGCTCACAAGGGTTTGCAACGACTGGTTCAGCAGTTGCAGTCGAGAACCTTTCAAATGGCCTGAAACGGTATGACCGAAATGCTGAGTATTTCCCATGGCATCCGTCTGCTCTGCTGCCTCCCCAGACGCATCGAATCGCCAACGAGTCGTTGCCCCCGCATCAGGTTCCAGAAATGGATCACGCTCGCTTTCAGACTCAGGCCAATCAGGCACTGCAAGTTCACTCAAGAATCGGCGCGTTTGTTCGACCACCTGCCCGTTCAAGTTGAAGGCTGAATTGATCAGCGAACCTGCCGGATCATCGTGACGAATCAACTGCCCGGCTTGATTGGCAGGGGTGTTATCAGGGCCGCCATAGCTGAGTCGTTCACTGCAGCTTTCCCGAGCCCCATTGTTTTCAAACACAGCAACAGGACGCAGCAACTGGTCATGTTCAACCCGCTGCGAATGCCCTGCGCCATCCCACCGACAAACTCGCTGCCCGCTTTCGCCCAGCAATTCGGCGCTCCATCCGGCATCCACGCTGTGGGTAAAAAGCACCTGGCCAGACAAAGAACTAACGGTGCTCACATTTCCTGGGGTCTCCGGAAGTTGATTCGCTGCTGCCCACAATCGGGCATCCCAACGACTGACTCGTCTCCCCGCCGCATCGTAAATCGAACGGTCATTACGCTCAGAGGGGAATTCATCAGAGCGTGTTCGATGAAAAGAAACCGACCGAGCAGCCAAGCCGCGAGGCTCGGTGACATGCAAAACAGGGGTTCGGACGTGAAGAGCAGAAATAGCGGGCATGTGCTTCGCAATCCATTGCAGAGATAGTCAAAGGTTAGACGAAAGCGCAGCGCCGCGTGGATCATCGGCCGAAAAACCTCGGACCTGCGGCGCTTGCGGGTGTATTTTTATGACCTACACCTGAACTTTCTTCTCTAGCACAAGTAGCTTTATCTACGCCAAAAACTCCGTACTGACCGAGCTGAGTGCCTTTTTAGAATAGTTGCAGGCCCCTTCGTCGCCATGACAAATGCCGAATAAGTATCGGCATTGCTTAACAATATATCTGCCCGCATTTGCGGATCACCCACAAATCTCACGGACCGTGTCATTTCAGTTGGAAGTTTGTGATCTTGCGCCATGGCTGTGATGTAATCATTCGTCACGAGATTATCGACACTTTCCGGACCATTATTGTTAATTGCAAAAAATTTCGCCCTCAGCTGCCTCGAACGCCGCCTGAAATCTACCCCCTTGGCTGAGCGCGGCAGCAGTTCGTGCGCAAAATAAAAGTAGTCTTCAGTGCCTGATGTTGCATGACTGGCTTCGTGAATCAAGGTGTTCGCGATCTCCAGAGGGTGGGAGTAAATTAGAAGATGATTATTTAAGCCTATAGTGCCTTCTGACATTCGCTCATCCCTACCCCAAGTCAGTCCGGAAGGCGTTGAGGCCCCTTCAAATAGTGAGATTTTCTCGTCAGCATGTCCGATCAGATCGGCAATATATTGGTGCTGAATACCGAGTTCACGCTTTAGCCGGTCAAGCACATCATGTTTCGTCTTTGTGTCTATTTTTCCAAACATCGTCTTGATAACTTTCGTCATCTCCGCATCTGGCTTTTCGAGAAGGTCTAGAGTCCTTTGAAGTAGTTCGAGCGCAAAACCCGCTGCTTGCTTAACCCTGAAGCGTCGGTCGGTCGGGAACTCCATCAACCCTCGTGCGACTACTCTCACACCATACTGTTCGAACGCGCTCATCTCGTGCTCGGTCATAACATCGTAGGGCGAGGCTCCTTCACGATCACGATATTGCATGGGGGAATTCAGACAGAACCCGAATAGATTGATCCCTCCCGCTACGCCCTCCGGATCGGGGTTTACCCACCGACATAGCCAAGGTGCGTAATAGCGCAGTCCATAGTAATAAAGCCTGGTCGCGTCACGCTCTTTTCCGGAGTAACGAATAGTTTTGTACTTTGCCTCGACTTCACTTCGTGCCATATACCAGGCTGTTTCACCGTAAGGGTAATAGACCTCCTGACTGATCAGTTGCCCGCTCTTGTCCAGCTCAAGCGTGCTTGAGCCCAGGTGATCGGTCAGGCTAAGACGTATTTGATTATTGGGTAGGTCTGTCGGACACCCCGCTTGCCAATGCAGCGCCCGTACATTGCTACGCCCCGCCGTTGCAGTGATCACGTGCAGCACTTCACCGCTTGCGCTGTTGCTGCGGATTTCCAGCCCCGGCAGATAGCGCACTTCGCTCAGATGAGTCAGCTCTTTTGTTTGAGTCACACGCACTTTGCGCACGCGTGCACCCGCAGCATCGTATTGGTAGACCTCACGATCATTGATCCCAGACTCGCGCTCCACCGGAGTGACTTCGCTCAGTTGATTACGCAGATCCCACCTCAACGCCTGCCCCGGCGCCAGTTGGCGCAAGTTGCCGTTGGCATCGAAGCCCGCGGCGATCTGTTCCTGTGTGGGAGGGCATTCGTCTGTTTGAAGCAGTGAGCGGTTGCTGAAGTTTGCGGTGGCAAACAGCCGGGTGTGGTTTTGCGCGCCGCTGTGAGTGAGTCTTTGCAGGTTGCCGCCTGCGTCATATTCATAGCGCTGGGTGTAATTGCTCAGTTGGTCTGCGGTCGCGAAGGTTCGCTGAGCCGTTTGCGGGCCTCGGTTCAGGCTGGCGGCCTCGTAACCGGTGGCTTCGGTGAGTTGATATAGCGTGTCGTAGCCAAAGGTGCGCAGGGGCTCAATCTGCTGATTGGCGAAGAATCGGGTGGGCTGCGCCCGGTCCTCGATGCTGACGATATTGCCCACCGGGTCGGTGGCGTAGGTGAGGTCCTGAAGGCGACCATTGTCGACCTGTTGCCTGCGCAGGCGACCATCGGCCAGATCGTAGGTCCGTTCAGTCAGGTGCCCGTTGCCAGCAGTTTCCGATTCGAAGCGGCCCTGGGCGTCATAGCGAATATTGCGCACCAGTGTCTGCGGCGCTTGATCGGGCAATTGCAGGGTCGAACGCGAGGGCTGACCACCTACTGTCAATTCGAATAAGCGGACAGCGCCGATGGCGTCGGTCTGTTCGACCATCTCCCCAGTCGCGCTGAACCTTGAGCGAGTGACAGACCCCTCACCGGGCTCAAGCCATTCATAGCGCTCATTTAACGCTTGCGGCCAGTCGGGGGTTTCCAGATTTTTCAGGAAGCGGCGAGTCTGCTCAAGCACAGCCCCCGTCAATCCAAATTCAGCATTGATGACCGAGCCCGCTGGGTCGTCATGGCGAATCAACTGGCCACACTGATTGGCATCCCCGGTAGCAGGGCCGCCGTAGGTGAATCGTTCAAGGCAGCGTTCAGAAACCCCATCGCTCTCAAACATCGCGACAGGGCGCAACAACTGATCATACTCAGCCCGCTGCCCGTAACCCTGAGCATCACGGCGCAGGTGCCGCTGACCGGCCTCCCCCGGCAATTCGAGACGCCACCCGGCGTCGACATGCTGGCTGTGCAGGACCTGTCCGGTCAGGGAGTGGATGACGTTGAGGTTCCCGGCAGAGGTGGGATCATTGGTTGCGGCAAGCCACAAGCGCGGGTCCCATGAGCGGACGAGTCGGCCTGCTACATCGTGGGCAGATCGATTGATTCGAACGGATGCGTCATCGCCCGGTTGCGTGCGACAGAACGCGACCTGGCGAACCGCCAGACCGCGCGGGTCGACGACGCTCAGGGTGGGAGTACGCGTGTGAACAGACGAGAAAGGGTTCATGACGACTGCAATCCATTGCGACGTTCTTTCAAGCCTAGCGGGCCGACAAGCAAGGGAAAGGACCGTTGGTCAGCCCCGCGATCGCCCAAACGCCGATTGGTGTCCTCCTCCCCTTTCGGTACGATGCCCTCATCTGCACCTTGAGAGCGAAGACATGATCATCGGCGCCGTACTGCTCTTTACCTGGCTGATCCTGCTGCTGCGTTACCCCGCCAAGGCCCTGCCTGTGTCACTGGCGGCCGCCATCGGGCTAGCCATCGTCGCGGGCTTCGTGGTCTGGGAAGACAAGCGCGACGCCCAGCGCCTGGAACGCCTTCAGTTGCGCCTGAACTACGCCCCCGAGCAATGCCCGGTGGGCAAGCCGCTGCTGGTGCTGATCGACAACGCCAACCAGGTGGCCCTGCAGGAACTGCGCTGGAAAGTGGCGGCCTACGCCCCCGGCGACACCGTCAATCTGGCCGAAGACACCTACACCGCGCCACGCTATCGCGGACCTGGCGAGTTGCTGCCCGGCAGCCAGTGGCAGGACTGCCTGCCGTTGCCGCCACTGCGCAACGGCTACCGCCCGCAGACCCTCGAGTTTCGCGCCGAACGCCTGCAAGGCACTTTCTCCGGCTAACGCCCACTTGCCCTTCAAGGAATGAATTACATGCCTGTCGTTCTGATCACCGGTTGTTCCAGCGGCATCGGCCGCGCCATGGCAGAGGCTTTCAAGGGCGCAGGGCATGAGGTCTGGGCCACGGCGCGCAAGGCGGCCGATGTCCAGGCACTGAGTGCGGCGGGCTTCAGCGCAGTGGAACTGGACGTCAATGACGGCGCTGCACTGGAACGCCTCGCCACTCAACTTGAAGCGCACGGCAAAGGGCTCGATGTGCTGATCAACAACGCCGGTTACGGCGGCATCGGTCCGCTGCTCGATGGCGGTGTCGACGCCATCCGCCGGCAGTTCGAAACCAACGTGTTCTCCATCGTCGGTGTCACCCGCGCGCTGTTTCCCCTGCTGCGTCGCAACAAGGGGCTGGTGGTGAACATCGGCAGTGTGTCCGGGGTGCTGACCACGCCATTCGGTGGCGCTTACTGCGCATCGAAAGCGGCGGTCAGTTCGCTCAGCGACGCCCTGCGCATGGAACTGGCCCCGTTCGGCATTCGTGTGTTGGAGGTGCAGCCCGGCGCCATCGATACGCAGTTCGCGAAAAATGCCAGCCACGAAGCCGAGCAGGTCATTCAGGAAGGCTCGCCCTGGTGGCCATTGCGTGAGGGCATCCGCGCCCGGGCCAATGCTTCGCAGACCAACCCGACCCCTGCCCGGGATTTCGCCCGCGACGTACTCAATGCCGTCCAACAGCCGAACCCGCCACGGCTGTTGCGCTCCGGTAACGGCAGCCGAGCACTGCCGTTGATGGCGCGGCTACTGCCCAAGGCGCTGCTGGAGAAGATTCTGAGCAAGCGCTTCAAGCTGCAAGGGCCTTTGTGACAACAGTCATCCTGACCTTTTGATAAGGGTCAGTGCCCGCCAAGGGGCTACGGGACCGGATTGACGATCACCGTGCAGGTGATCCCCGCCGCCAGCACCACGCTGTCCGGTACGTTATCCAGATGGATGCGTACCGGCACGCGCTGGGCCAGGCGCACCCAGTTGAAGGTCGGATTGACGTCGGCGATCAGCTCGCGGCTTTCCGGGTTGTCGCGGTCGTAGATCGCGCGGGCGATGCTTTCGACGTGACCCTTCATCACTTCGCCGCTCATCAATTGCATGTCGGCCGGGTCGCCGATCTTGACGTGGGGCAGCTTGGTTTCTTCAAAGAAGCCGTACACCCAGAACGAGTTCTTGTCGACCACGGCCATCTTCGCTTCGCCGATGCGTGCGTAGTCGCCGCGATGCACGTTGAGGTTGGTGACATAACCGTCGACGGCTGCCAGCACTCTGGTGCGTTGCAGGTTGAGCTGCGCGGCTTCCAGTTGCGCCACCGCCAGTTGGTAGTCGGCTTGGGCGGAGGTGGCGACGTTGGAGGCGTCTTCGCGGTTTTCGGCGGAGATCACCAGTGCGTCCATGTCCTTGCGGCGCGCGGCGTTGACCTTGCGCATTTCCCAGGTGGCCTTGCGCGAGGCGACCATGGCCTCGGCCTGTTTGACCGCCAGCTGGTAATGCTCGGGATCGATCTGCATCAACAGGTCGCCCTTCTTCACCGGCTGGTTGTCCTTGACGGGCACGTCGATGACCACGCCGCTGACGTCGGCGGCGACGTTGATCACGTCGGCGCGCACGCGGCCGTCACGGGTCCACGGGGTGTCCATGTAGTGAATCCACAGCAGGCGGCCGATCCAGATAGCCAGTGCCAGAATCAATAACGTCGCGATCAGACTGATGAGCTTTTTCATCTCGAATTCACATGTGCCTCAACGGTAAACAGTCAGCGCCATCGCGCCAAACATGCAGCTGAACAGGCCCAGACGCAGCAGCGCCGGGTGCCAGAAGAAACGGTACAGGTCGAGTCCGGACATGAAGCGGTCCAGGGCCCAGGAAAGCACCATGGCGACCAGAAACATCACCGTCACGGTCGGCATGTAGACGCCGTGAAAGGCGATTTCACGAGGCATGGGAGAGTCCTTGCAGCGGTTGCACTTGGGCTTGGGCCGGGGCGAACGCGGCCAGTGGTGATTGCGGGTCGAGCAGGCAGGTGCGGATGAAGTGCAGGTAGCTCTTCACACGACGCAGCGCCGAGGTGTCGAAATGCGGCGCGAACGGCTCGTCGGTGTTCTGCACGCAGATGATCGCGTGGTCCACCGCGTACAGGCAGCGCGCCAGGTTGTGGTGATCGGGCTGGATGAACAGCCGCACCAACGCACGGCCCATGGCGCGTATCGCCTGACGCCAGGGCTGGGATTCGGCGTAGCTCGGATGCACGGGCAGGATGTCCTGCTCGCGGCGCAGTTCGATGATCGCGTGCCCGACTTCCAGCACCACGAACATCCAGCGCAGCAGGTTGCGCTGCACTTCGGGCTTGCCCGCCGCCAGACCGTAGGCCTGGTGCATGAGATCACGGGTACGGCTCTCGAAGCTTGAGCGAATGCCACGCAGCGGTGCGCTGATGGCAAAGCCCACTTGCTGACGCAGATCGTCCTCAAGGCGCTGCCACAGCCAGCGACTGTTGGGCGGCAGCACGATCGCCCCCGCCGCCGCGCACAGCAGCATGCCGATGACCATGCCGATGTAATCGTTGATGAAGGCGTAAGGGTTATAGACCGTGAGGTTGTCCGGCGCCGAGCCGATGCTGAAAAAGATCAGCAGCCCCAGTCCGTAACCGGCCCACTGCGGCCGCGTGGTCAGAAACGCACCCAGCGCGAACACCGGCGCCAGCACCATGCACAGCAGCGGAAAACCATCGATACGCGGCAGCACGAAAAAGGTGATGAAGAACCCCAGCAACGCGCCAAGCAAGGTGCCGCAGGCCATCTGAAACGACATGCGCCGCGGGTTGGGGGTGGTCGCCGACAGGGCCACGGTGGCGGCCGAGACCAACGTCATCGTCGCCCCGCTCGGCCAGGCCGTCTGCACCCAATACACCGACATCACCGCCATGACCAACAGCGCCCGCAGGCCCGAGGCCAAAGAGAGGGTCCAGTTGGTGGTGGACACGAACGGCTCGACCCACTTCTCCCGCGCGTGGCTGTGATCGGCGAGCGATGCGTGGGTCTGGGCGTAATCGTGCATGTCGTCGACGAAGCGATAGAGCAGTTCGTATGCGGTGTGGAAATCTAGCAGGTCATCGTCGCTGGGCTCGGTCTGAACGAACGCGGCGCGCAGGCTGCGAACCCGCTCAGGCAAGTCGGCCTTGAATGCGCTCAAGCGACTGGCCAGCAGCGCGGCATCGGCGTCGGTCAACGCGCGTCCGGCAAAGTGCTCGAGCAACTCGCCCAACGCCTCAAGCCCCGGCTCAATGGCCTGAACGGCAGGCGTCAGGCCACGACGACGCAGACGCTCAAGCAACTGATGCAGGGCGTTGAAACGCGTGGTGATGGTCATGAATTCGCTGTTCAGGCGATTGAGGCGACCGTTGCGCCGACGCATGTGCGGGTCCTCAAATACCGTCACCGCGCGCAGGCCTTCAAGCCCCACGGCATCGGCGATGAAGCGCACGTTGCTGGCTTCGAACGCCGCCGGATCACTCTGCCCGCGCAGACCGTTGATCACGAACTGAGCGAACACGCCAAAGCGCTGGTAGACCGTGTTGCGCATGGCCGCGCCGGAGCTTTGTGGCAGGATCGCGGCGCTGATCAGGGTCGAGCAGATGATCCCC
>CAURWS010000026.1:0-14761 GCA_963528485.1 uncultured Pseudomonas sp.
TCAATCTGCACACAAGGACAACAAGATGAAACAGCGTATCGGCCTGCTCGCCCTGAGCATCCTCGCCGCCAGCCACGCCATGGCAGACGGTCAGGCAGACGCCAACGGCTTTGTCGAAGACAGCAGCCTGAAGGTCAATCTGCGTAACGCCTACATCAGCCGCGATTACAAAGGCGGGCCTGAAGACCGCGCCGAGTGGGGCCAGGCGTTCATGGCCAACTACTCCTCCGGTTTCACCCAGGGCACCGTCGGTGTCGGCGTCGACGCATTCGGCCTGTACGCCGTGCGTCTGGATGGCGGCAAGGGCAAGAGCGGCGCCGGTGGCATCGACTTCTTCAAGCAGGGCGACAGCGGCAACGCGGCTGATGACTTGCAGCGCTTCGGTGGCGCGGTCAAATTCCGCATCTCCAAGACCGAGCTCAAATACGGCGACATGATGCCCGAGCTGCCGGTGCTGAGTTACGACAACTCGCGTCTGCTGCAGGAAAGCTACACCGGCACGATGATCACCTCCAAAGAGATCAAGGACCTGACCCTGGTCGCCGGTCGTTTCACCGCGCAGACCCGCAAGAGCGCCGAAGGCCGCGACAGCGGCGACCTGAAGAGCATCAACGTCTACGGCGGTAGCTACAAGTTCACCGACGCGTTCAGCGCGGCGTTCTACGGTTCCGACGACGAAGACACCCTGAAGAAGCAGTACCTGAACCTGAACTACGTCTTCGCCCTGCCGCAGGATCAGTCCCTGACCCTGGACTTCAACGGCTACAAGACCAAGCTGGACAAAGACGTCGCAGTTGACGACGCGCGCGACAACAAGATCTGGAGCCTGGCCGCGACCTGGGCCATCGGCATCCACTCCTTCACCATCGCGCATCAGCGCAGCACTGGCGAAACCGGCTACAACTACGGCGGCTATCGCAACAACGGCGGCTTCAGCGACGGTGGCAACTCCATCTACCTGGCCAACTCCTACTGGTCCGACTTCAACGGCAAGGACGAGCGCTCCTGGCAGCTGGGCTACGGCGTGAACCTGTCCACCGTGGTCACCCCGGGCCTGAGCTACAAGGTCGCTTACGTACGCGGCGACAACATCGACGACGGCTCCAACCGTGGCGATGGCGACGAGCGCGAACTGTTCAGCCAGCTGACCTACGTCGTCCAGAGCGGCCCGGCCAAAGACCTGTCCCTGCGCCTGCGCAACTCGTGGCTGCGCGTCTCGGACAACGCTTCCAACTACAACGTAGGTGGTAACGAGACCCGCATTTTCATCGACTACCCGATCAACGTTTTCTGATGTTGAGCGGCAGTTGAGCTGATGCCGTAAAGAACGCCCCGGTCGAGAGATCGGGGCGTTTTTGTTTTGCGCAGAGGGATTCCGTTAACATTGCCCATCTCCCCAATCCCACCCGGTCACCCCCATGGCCCTCGCCGCGCCTCCTGATCTCACCAACACCGCCGTCCCTGTGCAGCGCGTTTCGCGCACGTACCCGCGTGGCTTGTATATCGAGCCCCATGAGCATGACTGGGGGCAGGTGTTGTATGCGATGTCGGGGGTGATGTGGGTCGAGACGCCGAACGAGGCACTGGTGGTGCCGCCGCAGCGTGCGGTGTGGCTGCCGCCGGGGGTGCCTCATGGCATTCGCGTGGTGTCGGATCTGGAGATGCGCAACATCTACCTGCGCCCGGCGCTGGCGCAGACGCTAGAGAGTTCGGTTCAGGTCTTCGAGGTGGCGAAGCTGTTGCGCGAGCTGATCGTCAGTCTGGTGGCTGAAGAAGACAAGGATTCGGAGTACTACAACGCGCTGGTCGGCCTGGCGTTGCTGGAGCTCAAACGCGCGAAACGCTCGCTGTTGAAAGTGCCGATGCCGGACGACAGCGACCGACGGCTGATGAATGTCTGCCAGGCGGTGATGATCGAGCCTTCGATTGATGTGTCGTTCGAGCAGCACGCCGAGAATGCCGGTGCCAGTGTGCGCACCTTGTCGCGCCTGTTTCAGGGTGCGCTGGGCATGGGCTTTGCCGAATGGCGCAGACAGGTGCAGCTGGCGACGGCGGTGGCGGAGATCATTCAGGGCGTGCCGGTCAGCACCATTGCGCGTTCGATGGGGTACTCGCCTAGCAGCTTCAGCGACATGTTTCGTCGTGAACTGGGTGTCGCGCCTTCGCAGTATCCGCTGGGCGAACAGGCGGGTTGACCGTTTTGGGCTGCCTTGTCCGAAATTCAGAAGTACTTGGCCGGTAGCTCGGCCGCCCGTTTCTTACACTCTGGTCATCGCTTCACGCCGCCGTGCCGCAATCGTGCCGCACGCCGCAAGCCCCGGAGTTCGTCATGAGTTACATCATTTCCCTCGCCATCGGCATCGCCGTCGGCCTGTTGTACGGCGCCCTCGACTTTCGCTCCCCTGCGCCGCCCCTGGTCGCGTTGGTCGGCCTGCTTGGCATGCAGGCGGGCGAAAAACTCTGGCCGATGGGCCGCCAGCTGGTTGCCAACCTGATTTCTTGATTTCCGCTTTTCTTATCTGGATGTGAACACCATGAGAGCACTGCAATTTTCCCGAACCGGCGACCTGGCTGCGCTGGAAGTCGTCGAGCTGCCGACCCCTGTTCCTGCAGAAGGCGAGGTGCTGGTGCAGATCAAGGCCGCAGGCCTGAACCCCAGCGACGTGAAGAACGTGCTGGGTCGTTTTCCCTACACCACGCTGCCGCGAGTGCCGGGTCGTGACTTCGCCGGTGTCGTGGTCGAAGGCCCGCAGGCGTTGATCGGCCAGGAAGTCTGGGGCACGGGCAATCAAATCGGTTTCTCGCGCAACGGCTCCCATGCCGGTTACATCACCCTGTCGGCCAAGGGCGTGGCGCTCAAACCCAAGTCCTTGAGTTTCGCCCAGGCCGCCAGCCTCGGCGTGCCGTACACCACGGCTTGGGATGCGCTGGAGCGCAGCCTGGTGGACGCCAATACGCGTCTGCTGGTGATCGGTGCCAACGGCGCGGTCGGCAGCGCGGCCATCGCGTTGGCGAAAGTGCGTGGGGCAAAAGTCCTGGCAGCGGTGCGTCGCCCGGAACAAATGGAGGCGCTGAAAGAGCAGGGCTACGACGCAATCCTGCTGGGCAAGCCTGAAGAGTTGGCAGCGCAGGTCGGCGCGGTATTCACAAGCGGCGCAGACGTGATCTTCGACACCACCGGCTTCTGGCTACCGGCCTCGGTTCAGGCCCTGGCGCCCTTCGGCCGCATCGCCATCATCGCCGCGCCAGTCGACGGCCATGTGCAACTGCCAGCGCTGGCGCTGTATCGCAAAGGCGGCTCGGTGGTGGGTATCAACTCGCTGCTGTACAACGTCGAAGCCTGCGCGCGGATGCTCGAACAGTTCGGCCAGTTGTTCGACGAAGGCAAGCTGCCGCTGCCGACTGATCTGGTGGAAACGCCGATAGAGCAGGGGTTGGCGCATTACGCGGCAGTGAATCAGGGCAGTACGGACAAGGTGATTTTGTTGCCTTGATCAGGTAGCCCAACTGATGAAGGGGTAGTGCCATCCACTCGCTTGGCATATGGATGGCACTGCCTGATTTCATTTGCTAATTCGCTCCGAGGCTTCCTCATACGCTGTTTCCCGTTCGCGCTTGCCAATCGCAACGACAAAAACCACAACCTCCTGATCCAGTACCTGGTAGATCAACCGATATCCCGTGCTCTGCAGTTTGATCTTGTAGCAGTCTGGTAAATGGCGAAGCCGGTTAGCTTCAATGCGTGGATTTACCAGGATTGCAGCAAGCTTTTTCTTGAGTTGGTTTCTGACCGTATCTCCGAGCTTTTTCCATTCCCTTAGTGCGCGTCGATCAAACTCAAGGCTATAGGTCATCCAGGGTGACCTTTACGCGTTGCGGATTAGCGATGCGTTTTCTGGCCTCGGTAAGCAAGGCCTCATCCTCATCATTCATGAGTACAGGCTTGAAAGGGAGCCTTCCATTATCGGCAACGTATTGGAGGGTCTGCCTCAAAAGGTCTGAGGGGGAAACTCCAAGTTTTTCCAGTTCGGCAAATGAACGGGACTTCAGCCCGTCGTCGATTCGGATATTGATTGAGGCCACGATAAATAACCTGTAATGACGTTTGGCGTTACGATACGCGCTGTGGGTTTAGTATTCCACCTCAGATTGCCCAGCGGTAACCAGGTCTCATCACCAAACCGGCAACCCCTTCATATACCCCGCCTCAATCCTCTCCTGCGTGCCATCGGCCTCCAGCTTGTCGAGCGCTGTCCTGAGCTTCTCCACCATCACGGGGTCGCAATTTTTCGAGCACGCCAGATATAGGTTGGCGGTCATCAATATGCGGCTCATGACCAATGGCTGATCGCTGACCTGCTGCCAGAAGTAGCGCGTCTCAGGCACGCCGTTGAACCACGCATCGACGCGGCCCTTGAGCAGCATCTGCGCCGGATTTTCGCCGATTTTGAGTGGGTAGATCTGCGATGCCGGGAAGCCTTCGTCGCGCAGGCGGGTCTCCTGTGCGGTGCCCAGCCCCACGGCGATCAGTTTGAAGGCCTTCTTCGCCTCATCGAAGCTGTCGACGCGTTTGGTCAGGCTGAAAAACGTGCGGTCCATGGTCAGGATCGGGGCGATCCAGGTGAAGTTGTCTTCGCGACTCTGGGTGCGTGTCAGCGGAGCGATCAGCATGTCCCGGCCGATGCTCACTTCGCGCTGCGCACGGGGCCACGGGGGAGACAGCAAATTCGCGGAATACCCGGCCATGGTCACAGCCTTGAGTGCGATATCACCGACGATGCCGTGCTGCTCGTTCTGAGTGAGCATCGTCAAAGGCGGCGCTTCGGGGGCGTAGAACTCAACGGCAGGTGTCGCAGAGGCAATCGACGGCCACACCAGCAACGCGCCGACCGCGCAACAGGTAAAGCGGGACATCCATTTCATGGCAGCAGCGCTCAAGGTCAATACCGGGCCTGTCAGGCAGGCCTCTTTCCTGGCTCATGAATCGGTGTTCATGATTTTGCTGGTCAACTTACAGCATTGCGCCGCAATGCTGAAAACATCCATGTCGCGTGCGTGAAATCAGGTCTTGTTGTGCTCGTTGGTGTAGCGACCGCTCAGTTCCCAGCCGCATTCGAGCAGCATGTCGATCCAGTCTTCATAGGAATCGTCGACGTCCAGCAGGTTCATGAACTGATCTTCGATGTGGCAGCGGAAGGTCTGTTCCTCGACGTTCCATTCGACGTCGCGAATCCGCCAGGCGCGCTGGTCGGGCAGTTGAATGTTCAGGCCATGGAACGGCACGAACGGCAGCTCGACCTCATACAGCAGCTTGGACCATTCCGAGGAAATTTCAGGGGTCTGATGGGTCCAGACGTATTTGATCAATCGGACTTTGTGCACGGCGGGTCTTCTCTCGTGTTGCGTTTACCGGTCGCGGCGGCCTCGATGGCGAGGCGCTGGCCCGTGGGACATGGCTATACGTTACTCGAAGGCAGCGTGATCGGGGAGGGGCCTGTTCGATCAATGCATCGACGCAGCGCCCCCGGCCTCGCAAACGCCCGCAAATACGGGCGGTACACGACTCAGACAGACACACCGGCAAACGTTCATTCGTCGGTTTGCGTATATTCGCAGCTTCGCCCGGCCACTGAGACCTTCAGCATGCTGCACAAAAACCTCATCCGCCGCCTTGATCTGATCACCCTCAAGCTGTTCGTCGCAGTGTACGAAGAAGGCACCCTGACCCGTGCGGCAGCTCGCGAGGCCATCGCCACGTCCGCGGCGAGCAAGCGGCTGATGGAGCTGGAAGAGGTGCTTGGCATCGGCCTGTTCGTGCGCAACGCCAAAGGCATGGTGCTCACGGCGGCGGGCGAAACCCTGCTGCATCACGCCCGGCGCATGCTTTCGGATCTCGAAAAAATGGGCCTCGAACTCGACGAGCATTTGCAGGGTATGCGCGGCTACGTGCGCATGCTGGCCAATCTGTCGGCGATCATTCAGTTCCTCCCCGAAGACCTGCACGAGTTCACCACCAGCCACGCCCTGGTCAAGATCGACCTCGAAGAGCGCCCCAGCAATGGCGTGGTGCAAGGCCTCATCGACGGCGTTGCCGACATTGGCATCTGCTCCGAAGACACCGACGTGCAGGGGCTCTACAGCGTGCCGTACCGTCGCGATGAACTGGTGGTGGTGATGCGCCCCGACCACCCTTTGGCGAAACGCGAACAGGTGGCGTTCGAAGACACCCTCGGCAGCGATCATATCGGCCTGCACGCCGCCAGCTCCATCAACATGCGCACCCACACCGCCGCGCGCTCCCACGGCAGGCCGCTGCGGGTGCGCATTCATGTGCCGGGCTTCGATGCCATGTGCCGCATGGTGCAGGCGAACATGGGAATCGGCGTTTTGCCGCGTAGGGCGTTTGAGTTGCTGGGCACGCCATTGGGCCTGACCGCTGTCGCCCTGAGCGACGCCTGGGCGCAGCGCACGCTGATTCTGGTGGTGCGCGACAAGGCTGCGCTGTCGCCGGTCAGCCTGCTGCTCTTCGAACACCTTCAACGGCACCTGTGAGAGCGTTCGCATTTCGCGAACGACCCTTGCCAACATACGGTTGGATTTGCCGAACGCCGGTCCTCTAGTCTTGGTTACAAATTCCAAGAAACACTTGAGGTATCCGCTATGACAGGCCCCCTGAACGGTGTGCGCGTGATTGAAATCGGCACACTGATCGCAGCGCCCTTCGCCGCCCGCCTGATGGGTGAGTTCGGCGCCGAGGTGATCAAGATCGAATCCATGGGGCAGGGTGACCCACTTCGTAAATGGCGAAAGCTGCACGAAGGCACTTCGCTGTGGTGGTACCTGCAATCGCGCAACAAGAAATCCCTTTCGCTGAACCTCAAATCATCCGAAGGCATCGAGATCGTCAAACGCCTGGCTGAAAGCGCCGACGTGCTGATCGAAAACCTGCGCCCCGGCGCGCTGGAAAAGCTCGGCCTGGGTTGGGATGTCCTACACGCCCTGAACCCCAAACTGACGCTGGTGCGTATTTCCGGCTACGGCCAGTCCGGCCCTTATCGCGATCGTCCGGGCTTCGGCGCCATTGGCGAGGCCATGGGCGGCATTCGTTACACCACCGGCACACCCGGCTCACCCCCTGCGCGAGTGGGGGTCAGCCTGGGTGATTCGCTGGCTTCGATGCACGCCGTGATGGGCGCGCTGATGTCGCTGCTGCGGGTGAAAACCGGGCAGGGCGATGGCCAGATCGTCGACGTGTCGCTGGTCGAAAGCGTGTTCAACGTCATGGAAAGCCTGGTGCCCGAGTACGACATGCTCGGCCACGTTCGCGAACGTACCGGCGGCGCGCTGCCGGGCATCGCACCTTCCAACACCTATCCGACCGCCGAAGGCGCCTTCGTGGTGATCGCCGGCAACAGCGACCCGATCTTCAAGCGTCTGATGCACACCATCGGCCGGCCTGACCTGGCCGAAGCACCTGAATTTGCCCAGAACGATGGCCGCGCCGCGCAAAGCGACATGCTCGACGCTGCGATCAGCGCCTGGTCGTCCAGCCTGCCCATCGATGACGTGCTGCAAGCGCTGGAGCAGGCGCAAGTGCCAGCCGGGCGCATCTATAACGTCGCCGATATCGTCGCCGACCCTCACTACCAGGCCCGCGAGATGATCCTCGACGCACAGTTGCCCGGCGGCGCTCAGGTGAAAATGCCGGGCATCGTGCCCAAGCTTTCCGCAACGCCGGGCACGGTGAACTGGCAAGGGCCTGCGTTGGGCCAACATACCGACAGCGTGCTCGGCGACCTGGGCCTGACCGCCGCCGATATCGCGCAACTCAAGACTGATGGGGTGGTGCAATGATTACTGACTTTTCCGAGCGCCTGATCGTCCAGGAAGTCTCGCCGCGCGATGGCCTGCAGATCGAGCCGACCTGGGTCGAAACGGCCGACAAGATCGCGCTGATCAACCAACTTTCTCTGGCCGGTTTCAGCCGCATCGAAGCCGGTTCTTTTGTTTCGCCCAAGGCCATTCCGGCGCTGCGCGATGGTGACGAGGTGTTTCGCGGCATCCAGCGTCAGCCCGGGGTGATTTATGTGGCGCTGATCCCCAACCTCAAAGGCGCCGAGCGCGCCATGGCCGCAGGGGCCGATGAACTGAACCTGGTGATGTCGGCCAGCCAGACCCACAACCTGGCCAACATGCGCATGCGCTGCGAGCAGTCGCTCAGCGCCTTTGGCGACATCGTTGCGTACGCTGCGGGCAGCGCCGTGAGCCTCAACGGGTCGATCGCGACGACCTTCGGCTGCCCCTTCGAAGGCAGGATCGACGAAGACCGCGTGCTGCAGATCGTCGACGCTTATCTGGAGCTGGGCATGCAAGGCATCTCCCTTGCCGACACCACCGGCATGGCCAATCCGCGCCAGGTGCATCGCATCGTCCAGCGGGTTTTGACTCGCCTGCCTGCGTCGGCGCTGACCCTGCATTTTCACAACACCCGAGGCCTGGGCCTGAGCAACGTGCTCGCAGCCTATGAAGCCGGTGCGCGACGTTTCGATGCCTCCCTCGGCGGCCTGGGCGGTTGCCCGTTCGCCCCCGGTGCGTCAGGGAATATCTGCACCGAAGACCTGGTGAACCTGTGCGACGAAATGGGCATCGAGACCGGCATCGACCTGCCGCACTTGCTCACGCTGTCGCGCGGCTTGCCTACGCTGCTGGGGCACGAAATGCCAGGCCAGGTTGCCAAGGCCGGGCGCAATTGTGATCTGCATCCGGCACCTGAAAACCTGCCCTCCTGATTTCCCGCCGTACTGCTACAGAACAATGTTTCCCGAACACGAACGAACACGCCCCACAGCCTGTTCGTCCAGACAACAAAAACAATAGGGCTCCCTTTGGGAAGTCCAACTGGAGTTACCGCAATGACAATCTCTGTTCTGAACCCGAACAGCAGCCTCGCCGAGGTTGTGAGCGCCGAAAAAGCGCTGATCCGCAAAGTCGCGTGGCGCCTGATGCCGTTGATCATGGTCTGCTACCTGTTCGCCTTCTTCGACCGCATCAACATCAGCTTCGCCAAGTTCCAGCTGCAGACCGACCTGAGCCTGAGCGACACCGCTTACGGCCTGGGCGCGAGCCTGTTCGTGATCGGTTACGTGCTGTTCGAAGTGCCGAGCAACATCATGCTGTACAAGGTCGGCGCACGCCGCTGGATCGCCCGCATCATGATTTCCTGGGGCATCGCGACGGCCCTCATGGTCTTCGTCAACGCTGAATGGCAGTTCTACGTGCTGCGCTTCATCATCGGCGCGATGGAAGCCGGTTTCGCACCGGGCGTGTTGTTTTATCTCACGCTGTGGTTTCCACAGACCTACCGAGGCCGTATCACCTCGATCCTGTTCCTCGCCTCGGCCTTCGCAGGATTGCTCGGCGCGCCGATCTCGGGTCTGGTGCTCGGCCACATGGACGGCGTGATGCAAATGCGCGGCTGGCACTGGTTGTTCCTGCTCGGCGGCCTGCCTTGTATTGCACTGGGTATCGCCGTGCTGAAGATTTTGAAAGACCGTGTGTCCGACGCACCCTGGCTCACCGATGCCGAGAAAACCTACCTCTCCAGCCGCATCGCCCAGCATGAACCGAACAAACACGGCTCACTGCTGACCGCCCTGAAAATGCCCGGCTTCCTGATGCTCGGCCTGATCTACTTTCTGATCCAGGTCGCGTCCTACGGCCTCAACTTCTGGGCGCCACAGCTGATTCGCAGCGCAGGCGTCGAGAGCCCGGTCGTCATCGGCCTGCTCACTGCGATTCCTTACATCTTTGGCGCCATCAGCATGGTCGTCGTAGGGCGCCTGTCCGATGCCAGCGGCGAGCGTCGCAAGTTCGTCTGCGGCTTGGTCGTGCTCGGCGCCGTTGGCTTCTTCAGCGCCGGGATCTTCGCCCAGCACACCAGCATGCTCATCCTCTCGCTGGCCATGCTCGGCGCCGGCATCGTCGCCTCCATCCCGGCTTTCTGGACCCTGCCACCCAAACTGCTGGCCGGTGCAGGCGCAGGTGCGGCGGGCGGCATCGCGCTGATCAACACCCTTGGCCAGTTCGGCGGCATCGTCAGCCCGATCATGGTCGGCGGCATCAAGGACATGACAGGCAGCACCACGCCTGCCCTCTACGTGATCGGCGTCACCAGCGTGATTGCGGCGGGATTGTTGCTGTGGGCACTGCCCGAGAAATTACGCACCCTCGACAAGAGCCACGACTGAAAACAAAAACGCTGCGCCTGATGTCAGGCGCAGCGTTCCAGGAGCGGTCAAGCCTTCGCGTTATTGAGACGCCTTTGCCAGCACAGCGGCATGCAGCTTCTCATTCTGCTCTGCCGTGCCTTCATAGGGATCAATTCCGACCTCCTTGGCCAGCTCCTTGCGATGCTCAAAGCTGCTGTCCAGGCCCAGGGCCTTCAACAGATCGACGATCGAGGATTGCGGGTTCAGGCCGGCATTCGCCTGCTTCAACGCATCGAGCTTGGCCTTCACCTGCTCGGGACTGGCTGGTGCAGGCGTCCCGGTCGAGGCTGCCGTACCGCCTGCCGGCGGTGCTGCGGACGTATCAGGGGCAGGTTGCGGACTGGCATTGGCTGACCCGAATCCGAGTTTTTCAAGAATGCTGCTAAGAATGCTCATGGTAATTCCCTTTTATCAGTGATCGTTCTGTGCGGGCGATGGCCGACGGGCGAATACCCCTCTGCAAAAACGCACATCCCCCTCGTCGCGGCGGCAGACGTCCTGTCACAAAAGCCATAGTGGGCGCCAACCAACGCAAAACCATGCCCTCCACCCACGGATTTCAGGGCGTGGAGTCGATGCAGGTCGTGGGGCGGTCGAAACGTCATCCGTTGCCGGAAATGGGATCGTCACTGCCTTGTGCGTTGAAGCTGTCCACAAACGTGTGGCAGAGCCGTCAGCGTGCAGCGTAGCCGCTATTTACTTGAGTTGCCGGGGGAGGGTTCGGTTCCGGGGGATGGGCCGAGATGAGGGTTATCGGATGAGCGGCGTCGCGTGGTAGAGACGCTGAGCTGCTGTAGGTTGCTAACTCAGCTCTGCAATTGAGCCACTAACGGCTTCTACGCCTCACGCTTATTCGTTCCTGAAACTCAGGCTCATAGGGGCTCATCGTTGGCCTATAGCGGCTCATATAGGCTCATTCCATGAACCTCGATCCTTGCCGCCCGGAACAATGGCACCTTTGTCTCCCAACCATTTCTCGACGCCCTCGGTGACTTGAGAAACGCAGGCAATTTATGCGGGGAGACAACCGGCGAGAAGGCGCCACCGAGGATGCGCATGAAAAAACGCATGAGGGCCTTGAGGCCTGAGCCGACGGCTAAAGGGACACAGGCGTATCGGACGCGCGAGTGCCTTCTTGAGCGCTATCACGCTTCTGACCCGCCAACCCCGCCAGCGAAGCCTCGACCAACGCCTTCGCCGCTTCGATCTGATGCACGACCGATCTGGCCAATGGCCGGTACTCGGCCGTCGTGTTGTCAGCAGATTCATAGGCCGTGGCGGCTGCGCAACTGAGGTATTCAGAAACCAGGACCAACGCGTCGTCGACGCGGATACCGGACTGGACATTGAACAGGCTGTGGCTGCCGAAGTTGACGCCGAACGGGATGGATTGAGTGACAGGGATTTTGGGTGGGTGAGGGGTGGATCTGATCATGAGGGCTCTCCTAAACGGTTGAACCGACACCCGTTCCGCTGTCAATCAGATGGGGTGGCAGCTGTACGCGGGTTGACAGACCAGTGGAGAGCAACCTGGCGCACACGAATGTGCCCCACGTACAGCCGCCATGTCAGAACCCGCAGATACAGGGTCTGCTGGGCCCGGCGGGCGCTGCGTTCTCTCAATGCGGTCTGTCAAAACCGGTCGCCGAAAAAGCGACGCGGAGGAGGGTAAGCCCCGATCCAGAGAGCCGCAACGCGTCGGGGAGGATAGCGAGTAAATTCAGAAGCGTCCTACAGGATCTGGTTTGTTTTGTGGGGGGATGTGTCGGTTGCAAGTGACAGACCTCTCAAACGACCCATGATCTTCAATCAGACGAACAACATGATCGACGTAAGTCGCCGATTTTCGGTTGACGCTGAGCTCTCGACTTCATCATGATTTCGGCCAGAGTCCAGTACAGCTCGCAGGCAATGTTTAGAACCTGCACGGCAGTCCTGGACTTTTTTGCCTCAAGGACGCTTTAACGAAAGGGACGGCGGTGCTGGTAGATAGTGGTTTTTCTTCGAAAGAGTGCGTTTCTTCGTCCGAAAATTTCCGCCTCGTTCGGCCATTCTGAATTCCGGATCAAACCCGGACGTAAAACCAAAGGACGCCTTTGCCATGGACTTGCACAACGAATTCTCCAACAGCCGATTCTTCCACAATGCGCGTATTGATCGCCGCGCCGCCGATGCTCTGGTGGGTATCGCCGCCGGGCTGATCGCTGACGGCGTGGTGAATACCACCGAAGCCGTATTTCTCAAGCAATAGTTGGAAACCCATGTCGTCCATCTGGGTGATCCAGTGATCAATCTGCTGTATTCGCGCCTTGCCTGCATGCTTCAGGACAACGTCCTTGACGAAGACGAGTCGCTTGAGTTGTTCAGCGTATTGCATGGTTTTGCTGGTCGGCCTGTTGCGATGCCGCAGGACGGTGGGCCGGTTGTGATTGCTCCTTATGATCTGCCTGTTGATGCACCGCAGCCTGAACTGGTGTGGACCAATCGCGTTTTCGTGTTTACCGGTGTTATGGCTTACGGGCCACGGAAGGACTGCCAAGCTCTAGTGGAGGAGCGTGACGGGTTGATTGGCGGTGGAGTGAGCAAGAAGGTGCACTACCTGGTCGTAGGCAGCATCGGTAACGACCAATGGCGGCATAGCACCTATGGCACCAAGACCATGAAGGCCGTGGAATTGCGAGAGGCAGGGGTGCCGATATCGATTGTGGGGGAGGAAAGCTGGCAGCGTGGCTTGTTTGGCTGATAAGTGCCCTGGGTTAGCGAACTGTTCAGTCACCTGCTGTATCTGACCACAAACAAAAAAGGCCCACCTCTCGGTGAGCCTTTTTCGCTGAGTCTTGGTGCCGGCACCAGGAGTCGAACCCGGGACCTACTGATTACAAGTCAGTTGCTCTACCAACTGAGCTATACCGGCGTGTGGGCGCTGATTATAGGGATTTGGTCTGTCGAGTAAAGCCTTAATTTCAGTTTTTTTACCCTGCTTATGCTTTCCCGTGCTGGGCGTTATTCACAAGTGATCCATCGGGGCGGCGATGAGCGGTGGTTTTGTGGAACTGTTCTCATTGGTTCGCAAGCTACTGTTTTTGCGCAAATTTAACACCTGTCTAAAAAATGACCAATTCGTGAAATCGTTTGCGGATCAGGTTTTCTGTGCGTTCGGCGGAATTTCGTCAACAGAGTTATCCACAGGATGAGGCCCTTGGCGTGGGTCATTTTCGTTCGGCGAGGATGAGCAGATTTCTCGGTGTGACGTGGCTGGCGCAGAAGGTGCCGATCCGGACTTCGTAGTCACGCTGTTGCAGGTAGAGGGCGCGGTCGAGGATGAGCCAGAGTTCGAGGGGGCGGCGGAAGAGGTTGCGCAGCAGCTCGAGGTTGCGCACGTGGGCGAGGCGTTGCCAGCCGGTGGCTTCGAGTGCGGGCCAGTTTTGCGGGCCGGGCGCTGGCAGTTGTTTGAGTTCGGCGAGGTCGCGGCAGTAGTCGGCGAAGGGTTTGTCTAGCCAGGCGCTGGGCAGTGAAGGGGTGGGCAGGTAGTCGTCGACGCCGCGCAGCTGGCGTTGCAGCACGTCGAAGGCCAGGCGGCGGGCCATGGAGGTGTCGCGCTGGCGGCGTACGCGGGCGCCTGCGGTGACGGTTTCGCTGAGGGGCAGGCCGAGATCGTCCAGGGACAGCTTTAGAGAGGAGGCGCGGCCATCGTTTGACAGCGCCTGGTAGTGATCGCTGGTGATGCGGTTGTAGCAGCACGGGGCGATGGCCAGTTGTTGGCAATGGGCGTTGCTGGCCAGTTGCATGAGACGTACGTGGAGGTCGCCGCAGGCGTGCAGGGCGACGGGGGTGTGGTGGGCGTCGAGCCTGTCAGCGGCGGTTTCGGCCATGACGTCCTGGTGCAGATGGGTGGCGTGCATGCCGAGTTTGTCGCTGAGCAGGCGGCCTGATTCAACCAGCGCTGGATCGTATTCGAGGCAGGTGAGGGCCTGGCCGTCGTGGGCGAGGCGTCGGCCGAGGTGGCCTTTACCGGCGCACCAGTCGAGCCAGTGGCTGGGGGCTTTTGTAAAACTCAGGCTGCTGGCGAACGCTTCGATCTGTTGCCATTTGCGACCGGGCACGTCGACGCTCATGCGCGAGGGGATGGCGTTGAGGGCGTGGGTTGGCAGGGCGTCGACTTCGCTCAGGGATGTGGATTGCCTGGCGAGTTGGGCGAAGGGCTCGGGGGCGTTAAGGTGTTCGGGGTGGTTGTGGGCGGCTTCGGCGTCTTCCAGGGAGCGTTGGCGCAGCCAGGTGGACAGCTCCGGGTGCCGGGCTTCCCAGGGGAGTTGGCGATGGGTGAAGGGTTTTGGCCGCCACAGGTGTTGGTGCGCAAGCAGGAAGGCGTCGAGCGCTAGGAAGCGAGATGTGAGGTCGGCGGGGTGCAGGGGCATGATCGGAATGAGCAGGGCTGGGCGTGGGAAAAGCTTACGGGGTATTGAAGGAAGGAGGTAGCTGAGGGTGAGTGCTTA
>CAURWS010000027.1:0-14482 GCA_963528485.1 uncultured Pseudomonas sp.
GTGATCAGCACTTCTTCCAGGTTGATGATCAGGTACTCGACCTGGCTTTCGCCGCCGGCCTTGCGCACGGTCAGCTTGACCTTGTCGACGTGCTTGCCGCTGGAGCAATGCATCATCAGGTTCGGCGTGGCCTTGTCGACGTACTTGGTCAGCGAGATGTCCTGAATGTTGACCTTGCCCGCACCGCCGCCACCACCGACGTGCATGTTGCCGGACTGGGACATGCCCCAGCTCCAGGCCAGCACATCGATCTCGTCCTTGTGGGCCTTGTCCATGGACTCGCCCTTGATGTCGCCGATCTTGATGAAGATATCAACAGCCATGTTTTCTCCAGTGTGGTCTTCACCACGATGTTTTCAGTCAGAGCCCGCGCGAGGCTCGATTTCGAATGGGGCACAAACCTGTAGCAGCCGGCAAACCGTGCTGCTACAGGGCGGGCTTGATCAGGCGCCTTTGGCCGACGGCAGCTTGGAAACCAGACGCAACGACACGGTCAGGCCTTCGAGCTGGTAGTGAGGGCGCAGGAAGAATTTCGAGTTGTAGTAACCCGGGTTGCCCTCGACGTCCTCGACCACAACCTCGGCGGCGGCCAGTGGGTGCTGGGCCTTGGTGGTTTCGGTGGAGTGCGCCGGGTCGCCGTCGACGTAGTTCAGAATCCAGTCCTGCAGCCAGCGCTGCATCTCGTCCTTCTCTTTGAAGGAGCCGATCTTGTCGCGCACGATGCACTTCAAGTAATGGGCGAAGCGGCAGGTGGCGAACAGGTACGGCAGGCGCGCGGCCAGGTTGGCGTTGGCGGTGGCGTCCGGGTCGTCGTATTCAGCGGGTTTCTGCAGCGACTGCGCGCCGATGAACGCAGCGAAATCGGTGTTTTTCTTGTGCAGCAGCGGCATGAAGCCGTTTTTCGCCAGCTCCGCTTCGCGGCGGTCGGAGATCGCGATTTCGGTCGGGCACTTCATGTCCACGCCGCCATCGTCGGTCGGGAAGGTGTGCGCAGGAAGGTTCTGCACTTCACCACCGGACTCCACGCCGCGAATCCGCGAGCACCAGCCGTAGTGCTTGAACGAGCGGTTGATGTTCACCGCCATCGCATAGGCTGCGTTGGCCCAGGTGTACTTGGCGCTGTCCGCGCCGTCGGTGTCTTCTTCGAAGGCGAAGGCTTCCACCGGATCGGTCTTGGCGCCGTACGGCAGGCGCGCCAGGAAGCGCGGCATGGTCAGACCGATGTAGCGCGAGTCTTCCGATTCACGCAGCGAACGCCAGCCCGCGTATTCCGGGGTAGTGAAGATCTTGGTCAGGTCGCGCGGGTTGGACAGCTCCTGCCAGGAGCCCATGCCCATCACCGTTGGCGAAGCCGCCGCGATGAACGGCGCGTGCATCGCCGCGCAGGTTTTCGACAGCTCGCCCAGCAGCTCGACGTCCTGTGGCGACTGGTCGAAGTAGTAATCGCCCACTAGGCAGCCGTAGGGCTCGCCGCCGAACTGGCCGTATTCTTCCTCGTACATCTTCTTGAAAACCGGGCTCTGGTCCCACGCCGTGCCCTTGAATTTCTTCAGGGTCTTGTGCAGTTCCGGCTTGGAAATGTTCAACACGCGAATCTTCAGCTGCTCGTCGCTTTCGGTGTTGTTGACCAGGTAATGCAGGCCGCGCCAGGCGCTTTCCAGCTGCTGGAATTCAGGGTGATGAATCACCTGATTCACTTGCGCGGTGAGCTTGGCGTCGATGGCGGCGATGATCGACTCGATCGAGGTGATGGCGTCGTTGGAGACCAGATCGGTCTGCGCCAGCGCCTGTTCGGCGAGGGTGCGAACCGCGGTCTCGACGGCTTCGCGAGCGCGCTCGGTCTTGGGTTTGAATTCTTGCAGCAGCAGCGAGGCGAACGCGTTGGCGTCTTCGGTCTGACTGGCCTGGGCCTGGGTGTCACGCAGCAATTCGGTCATGGTCGTCGTCCTGATCAGGCCTTGGGCTCAGTGCTTGGCGGTTTCGGCGCGCTGGCCAGTGCCTGCAGCAGGGCAGGGTCCTTGATCGCTTTCATGATGATGTCTTCGGCGCCGGTCTTGCCGTCCATGTAGGTCAGCAGGTTGGCCAGCTGGGTGCGCGCTTCGAGCAGTTGATTGAGCGAATCGACCTTGCGCGCCACGGCGGCAGGGCTAAAGTCGTCCATGCTCTCGAAGGTGATGTCCAGGCTGAGGTTGCCTTCGCCGGTCAGCTCGTTGGGCACGTGGAAAGCGACGCGAGGCTGCATGGCCTTGAGGCGCGAGTCGAAGTTGTCGACGTCGATTTCCAGGAACTTGCGATCCGCTACGGCCGCCAGCGGCTCGGCAGGCTTGCCCGCGAGATCGGCCATCACGCCCATCACGAACGGCAGCTGGACCTTTTTCTCGGCCCCGTACAGCTCGACGTCGTACTCGATCTGGACCCGTGGGGCGCGGTTGCGCGCAATGAATTTCTGAGAACTGGTGTTCGCCACGTTGCTCCTCCTGGTCGCTGCTGCGACGTGATTGGCGTCATCGGTCTTGGCCGGTAACGGGGTTGTGTGATCCTTGCATTGGCAGATTCGCTGCGTGAGCGAACCGGTTTACTCGGCGTCGGGACCGCGCAGGTTTTCGAATTGGGACATACCGTCGGGAATCAGATTGCGCACGATGGCCGCGAAGTCGGCGTGCACGAGGTTCTTCGCCCGGTTGAGCAGCACCGGCAGCGGGCTCGAGGGCTCGTGGCGGGCGTAGTACGCAAGCATTTGGTCCAGGCTTCGGGTCACGTCGTCGCGGTTGGCGATCTCGCCTGAAACACGCGGCGCAGCGGTGGCGGTGCGCTCTGTGGGCAACGGCTCGCCAGCGTCATGGGCAGGCGTTTCGGGTACCACGCCGCCGGGGGCGTACTCGCCGAGAATGTGCAGCGCCTGCTTGAGCGGTTGCTTGAGGGCGGACAAATCCACGCCCTGAGCCGAGCCGACTTGTCCGCAAACGTAATGTTCGATGGCGTCGGCGGTGCTGTGAGCTTCGTGCAGCGCCGAGCGCAGGGCCGATAGCTGATCGGGATCGCTGTCACGCAGGGCGCCGGCCAGTTCGTCAGGGGTCAGGGTTTCATCGGAAAAGCTCTGCAGGCCGCTGGCGTTCAGGGCCGCGCGCAAGCTGACCGGACCGAACGTTCGCGAGCGGGTCAGCAGGCTTTCGCGAAGCAGCCGGATGTTGGTGTCACAGGCGATGCCGGAGAGGGCGTTGATGCGAACGGTGGGGTCGTTGTCGTCGTCCGCGTCGAGCTGCGGATACAGCGTCGGCCAGTACTGCCCGAGCAGATCGCTGATCAGCGTCAGGGCATTGGCCAGCCCGGAAAACCCGTCGAGGGCCAAGGCACTTTGCAGAAGAAAATGGGTGATTCGCAGGTCTTTGCTGCGTTGCAGAAGCGCGATGCTGGACAGTTCGATCTGACGCCATTGTGGCGGTTCGGCAGGGTGAACCGAATCACCCATCGTCCGCTCTGGCTTGCCCTGTGCGTCGCGTTCCAACTGCAGAAAGTCCGCGTCATATTCCAGGTCATCGCCACACGGAGAGTTCGCTGAAACTGCGGCGAGCAACAACGCAACATCCACCAAAATCGATCTCCTTATCGGGTGCGGATACGTCTGTAAGTTTGTGAGGAAATTTCCTACGCAAACTAGGGAATATTCTGTTTTTATACCTTGAGTGATATCACAAGGACATCATGCAAGTTTGGAAAGTTGTGCATTTTTGGTGTGGAAGTTATCCGTTGTCAAGGTAAGCTATGCGCCCTCTGTGACAGTTGTGATGTACCTAACAGCGTTCGGGACTCCCCTGTCACCGGCTGTACGAGTGTCATGCAGGTGTGTGTAGAATCGCGCCAAAGCCCGTAAATGGCGCGATTTAAACCGGTATTTGAGCGTTTCTGCACGATATTCGACTGGCATGCGCAGACCGTTGTGTCTGTCGCAAAAGCCGCGAAGTGCAAGCAAGGAGGCGAAGTGTCGCTCTGTTTGACTATTACCAGTTATCACAAGATAACCCCTGGCCAAATCCCTGAGAAATCCTTGGATAAAGGGGTGATGGCAATTGGCCGCAGTCAAGAAAATGACTGGGTACTTCCCGACCCCGAACGCCTTGTTTCTTCTAGGCATTGCGTCATTCAATATAAAGATGGCCGTTACTACATCACCGACAACAGCACTAACGGAGTAGAGCTGGTCAACTCGGGTATTCGGCTGCGTCGCGGAAACAGCGAGCCACTAGAGAATGGTGAAGTTATCCGCATCGGCGACTATGAAATTCGGGCGCGAATTGATTTCGAAATAAGTCTGACTTCTTCGGGTCTTCCACAAGTTGACCCGTCCGACAGTTTTGAAGCGTTATTGGGGCGTCAAAAGAGCGCTGCGCCGGTGCCACTGGACGCGACGCCGACCGCGCATTTTCAGGGTGGCGCGGCCCACGACACCTTCCCCGATCTGTTCGATTTTCTGACCCCTTCCAGCGTGCCGCCGGCCACGCGATCGGATCACGTGCCGGTCGAACGCCATGATTTTCGTCCACCTGTTCCGCAGGCCCCGCAGATTCCGGTCGCTCAGCCCACACCGGTCTCCGGTGCGAGTGTGATTCCGGAAGACTGGGACTTGTTCGCCGATCTGCCCAAGGCGCCGATCACGCCGATTGCGCCGCCAGGGGGGCAGGCCGAGCCGGTGCCGCTACCCCCCATTGAGCCTGTGGCCGTGGCGCCGCCAATACCGGTCGCCGAGCCCCGTCCTGTCGCATCCGGCGATGCGCAGCCTGATCTGCTCACCGCATTTTTGCGCGGCGCGGGCCTGGATCGGTTACGCCTCGACACCGCGCAGGTCGAAGCGCAGATGGAGGCCATCGGGCGCAGCTACCGGCTGATGGTCGAGGGCTTGATCGATGTCTTGCGCGCGCGCAGCAGCCTCAAAGGCGAGTTCCGCATGCAGCAGACCATGATTCGCCCGGTGGAAAACAACCCGCTCAAGTTCGCCCCCAACGCCGATGAAGCGCTGCTCTTACTGCTGCGCCACGGCAATCAGGCGTTCATGCCGCCGGATCAGGCCATTGCCGACAGCTTCGACGATCTGCGCGCCCACCAACTGGCCGTCATGGCCGGGGTCGAGGCTGCGATCAAGGCGTTGCTCAAGCGTTTCGAGCCCGCCGAACTTGAGGCGTGCATGGGCAAGCCGGGCGCGTTATCCAACCTGTTCGGCTCCCGTCAAGCCCAGAACTGGCAGCAGTTCACCGAGCTTTACACACAGATTTCCCGCGAAGCTGAAGAGGATTTTCAGGTTCTGTTCGGTCGCGAATTCAGTCGTGCCTACGAGGAGCACAGCGCACGGCTGCGGCGCCCGTAAGGGGCGCACATGGAAAAACGGATAGACAGTCAGTACGTCATGAGGACGCAGGATGTTTCGAAGAGTTGTATCGGCCGCAGCCATGGCGCTGTTGCTGGTCGCGTGTGCCAAAAACGCGGAATCGCCGCAGCCGGTCGAAAAGGCCGCTGACGCCACCACCATTGCGCTGCATTTCACCGCTGCCCAAGGCCTCAACCCCGGCGCCAACGGCATGCCTGCGCCTGTGCGCGTGCGGATTTTCGAGCTGAAGAACACAGCCGGTTTCAGCCGCGCCGATTACTTCGCCCTCGCCGATCGTGCCCCGAGCACCCTGGGGCCTGATCTGCTCGATCAGGACGAGGTGCTGCTTCAGCCCGGCCAGCAACTGACCATCGATCGCACCCTCAACGCCGCCACGCGTCAGGTCGGGCTGGTGGTCGGCTATCGCGAAATCGATCGCGCGCAATGGCGCCTGCTGCTCGCCGTGGCGCAGCGCGAGACCCGTGAGTTTCAGATCGGCCTCGACGCCCGCGCCGTCAGCAACGATGCCACCGCCCATCCCACCCGCCCCGCGCAATAGACAATCGGAGAACCCATGTCCTGGAACAATCGTGTGGTCTGGTCGGAAGGCATGTTCATTGGAACACAGCACTTTCAGCAGCATGACCGCTATCTGGAAAACCTGATCGACGCCCGCAGCCGCCCGCTGGCGGCCGGGGCCTGGGGCTTTTCCGAGCTGGCGCTGGACGAAGGTTTGCTGGCTCAGGGCAAGCTGGCGATCACCTCGGCGCGGGGTCTGCTGCCGGATGGCACGCCGTTCAACATTCCCCACGATGACGTGGCGCCAAGCCCGCTGAACATCGATGACGCGCTGCGCGACGGGCTGGTGTACCTGGCCTTGCCGCTCAAGCGCGCCGGGCAGCGCGACACCGTGGATGAGGGCGAATCGGCAGGCGGCGCGCGCTTTGTCAGCCAGGTGCGCGAGGTGCGCGACGACAATGCGCCGTTCGAGAATCGCGCCCCGGTCGCCGTGGGCGCGCGGGCCTTGCGCCTGCTGACCGAGAAGGACGGCTTGAGCGACTACGCGGCGATTGGCGTGGTGCGCATCAAGGAAAAACGCGCCGATCGCTCTTTGGTCCTCGATCAGGGCTACATCCCGCCGGTGCTCGACGTCACCGCCTCCAAACCGCTGACCGCGTTTCGCAACGAGCTGTCCGGTCTGCTGCATCAGCGCGGCGAAGCACTGGCCGGGCGTGTCGTTGCCTCAGGTGCTGGCGGCGCCTCGGAAATCGCCGATTTCATGCTGCTGCAACTGGTCAACCGGGCCGAGCCGTTGATTCGTCATCTGAGCGAATTGACCCCGCTGCACCCCGAGCGTTTCTACAGCGAACTGGTGAGTCTGGCGGGGGAGTTCGCGACGTTTTCCAGCAGCGGGCGCAGGCCTCAGGCGCTCGGCCAATACCAGCACGACAACCTTGCCGTGAGCTTCGCCCCGGTCATTCAGGCCTTGCGCGAGGCGCTGTCGATGCTGATCGACAGCAAGGCCACACCGATTCCAATCGTCGAAAAAGCCTATGGCATTCACGTTGCCATGCTCACCGACCGCACCCTGATCGACAACGCCAGTTTCATTCTGGTGGTGCGCGCCGACATGCCCAGCGAAACCCTGCGCGGCCGTTTCGCTCAACAGAGCAAGATCGGGTCGGTGGAACACATTCGTGATCTGGTCAATCTGCAGCTGCCGGGCATCAGCCTGCTGCCGTTGCCGGTCGCGCCTCGGCAGATCCCGTTTCACGCAGGCTCCACGTATTACGAGCTGGATCGAGGCAGCGAACACTGGAAGCAGCTGGCGCAATCGGGCGGCTTCGCGTTCCACGTGGCGGGTGAGTTTCCGGGCTTGAATCTGGCTTTCTGGGCCATCCGAGGATAACGCGCGATGCCTTCCCACGACGAACCGTTCAACCCGCCGATGCCCGGAAACGACCGCACACAGTTCATGCCGCGCCCCGGTGGACGAGGCCCGCAGCCCGCTGCGCAGGCGAGCCCCACGCCGCCTCCGCTGTCGGTGCCTGCCGCGCCCCTGCCGATTGGCCAGGCCCAGGGCCTCAATCCGCTGGAAGCTGCGGCCGGCCCGCTGCTCGCCATGCTGACCCGTTTGCGCAGCACCATCGCGCACCCCGCACCGGCCAGCCTGCGTGCGCAGTTATTGGGGTATCTGCGCCAGTTCGAAGAGCGCGCCGAGGCCGCCAGCATTGTGCGCAACGAGGTTCTGCTCGCCCGATACGCGCTGTGCACCGCCCTCGATGAAGCTGTGCTCAGCACGCCATGGGGCAGCACCAGCGAGTGGGGCAAACAGAGCCTGTTGATCACTGTGCATAACGAAGCCTGGGGTGGCGAGAAGGTGTTTCAGCTGCTGGAGCATTGTCTGCAAAGCCCGCGCGAACGCCTGTATCTGCTAGAGCTTTTGTACCTGTGCATGTGCCTGGGCTTCGAAGGCCGCTATCGGGTGATGAACGACGGTCGCAGTCAGCTGGACGCCTTGCGGGAGCGCACCAGTGCCGCGATTCGCAGCGCTCGGGGCGAGATCGAACGCGAGTTGTCGCCTCACTGGCGTGGGCTGACGGTGGCGCGTGACCGGCTTTCGCAATTCATGCCGCCGTGGGTGGGCGTGGCGATTGGCGTTGCGTTGCTGCTGTTGTTGCTGTTCGGCCTGCGCCTGAAACTGGCCGCCGATGCGGAGCCGGTATTCAAGAATATTCATGCGTTGGGCGAGATTCCGGTGCAGGCCATTACACCTGCGGTCGTGCAGCCCAAGGTCGTCGAACGGCCGCGTCTGGCAGGCTTTCTTGTCGACGACATCAAGGCCAATCGGGTGGCGGTTGAAGATGCCGTGGACCGCTCGGTGGTGACCATTCGCGGCGATGAAATCTTCTCGTCCGGCAGCGCCACCATCGTCGACGATTTCCAACCGCTGATGCTGCGCATTGCCGACGCCATTCGCAAAGTCAAAGGTCAGGTGCGCATCACCGGCCACAGCGACAACCGCCCCATCGCCACCCTGCGTTTCCCGTCCAACTGGGCACTGTCCCGGGCCCGTGCCGAGCAGGTCTTGCAGATTCTCGCGGCCAAGACCGGCCAGCCCGAACGCTTCTCCGCCGAAGGACGCAGCGACAGCGAGCCTGTGGCCTCAAACGCCTCGGCAGAGGGCCGCGCAAAAAACCGTCGGGTTGAAATCACTGTTTTGGCGGAGGGGGTCGAGTGAAGGCGTTTTTTGGTTTTGTCATTCGCTGGCTCGTGCCGGTACTGGGGCTGATCGCGCTGAGCCTGATCATCTGGTTCGTCGGCCCGGTACTCGATGTGCTGGTGCCCGAAGGTCGGCGCTGGGCGTTGATCATTCTGCTGTTCGCGATCTGGATCGCCTGGCGAGTGTTTCGCATCGTTCAGGCACGCCGCCACGCGGCCAAGGTCATGGCAAGCCTGGCCGCAGAATCAGCGCCGGATCCTGCCAGCGTCGCCACCGCAGACGAGCTGGCCACCTTGCGCCAGCGCATGGACGAAGCGCTCAAGCTGCTGAAAAAAGCACGCCTGGGCGGCGACGAGCGTCGCAATCTCTATGAGTTGCCGTGGTACGTGATCATCGGCCCGCCGGGCTCGGGCAAGACCACTGCGCTGGTCAATTCCGGGCTGCATTTTCCGCTGGCCGCGCAAATGGGCGCCGGGGCGATTCGCGGCGTCGGCGGCACGCGCAACTGCGACTGGTGGTTCACCGATGAGGCCGTGCTGCTCGACACCGCAGGCCGCTACACCACGCAGGACAGCCATGCTCAGGTCGACAAGGCGGCCTGGCTGGGCTTTCTCGATCTGCTGAAAACCCAACGCTCTCGTCGCCCCATCGACGGCGCGTTCATCGCCATCAGCCTGTCGGATCTGTTGCTCGGCAGTGAAGCCGAACGCGCGGCCCACGCGGCAGCGATCCGGGCGCGGATTCAGGAGCTGTACAGTCAGTTGGGCGTGCGCTTCCCGATCTACGTCATGCTGACCAAGTTCGATCTGGTGCCCGGCTTCATGGAGTTCTTCGATGCCCTGAGCAAAGAGGAGCGTGGGCAGGTCTGGGGCATGACCTTCGGGCTCGACGACGGCAAGCAGGCGGACGGCCCGCTGGCGAACTTTCTCAACGAATTCGCGCTGCTGGAACAGCGTCTGAATGCGCGTCTGGTCGAGCGTTTGCAGCAGGAGCGCGACCCGGCGCGGCGCGACCTGATCTACGGTTTTCTGCAGCAGTTCGCTGCCCTGAAAGACACCCTGCAAAGCTTTCTCGACGGCGTGTTCAAGCCCAACGCGTTCGAAGACCGCGCCCTGCTGCGCGGCGTGTATTTCACCAGCGGTACCCAGGAAGGCAGCCCGATCGACCGACTGATCGGCGCCATGGCCCAGAGCATGAACCTGGATCGTCAGCATCTGGCGCGTCAGACCGGCACCGGTCGCAGCTATTTCATCGAGAAACTGTTCACCGCCGTGGCCTTCGCCGAGCGCGGGCTGGTGGGCGTCAACCCGAAGGTCGAGCGTCGGCGCAAATGGCTGGCGCGGGGGGTACTGGCGGCGACCGTCGCGGTGGTGCTGGTGGTCGGCACGCTGTGGCTGATCAGCTTCCGCGCCAATCAGGCCTACATTGCGCAGGTCGATCAGAAGGTCGCGCCGCTGGGGCAAAGCGTGCAGAGCCTGAGCCCGGCGCAGCGTGATGTGCTCGCCGTGCTGCCGTTGCTCAACGCCGTGCGTCATCTGGCCGGTGACCCTCCGGGCATGTCCCAGGGGCTGGGTCTGTATCAGGGCGACATGCTGGAAGCCGAATCCGCCAGCGTGTATCGCAAGCTGCTGATTGCCGTTTTTGCGCCGCGTCTGGTGACCCGCGTCGAAGAGCAACTGCGCAGCGGCGGCAGTTCGGACTTTCTCTACGAAGGGTTGAAGGCCTACCTGATGCTCGCCGACAGCGAGCACTACGACCCCGATGTCATCAAGGCCTGGGTCGCGCTGGACTGGGACCAGAGCCTGCCACGGGACTTGCCGCCGGATCAGCGTCAGGCACTGGGCGAGCACTTGCAGGCGCTGTTCGAGCGTCACCCGCCGACAGCGCGTCTGGATCAGCGGCTGATCGATGATCTTCGTCGGCAACTGCAACAACTGCCTGTGGCGCAGCGCGTTTACGACCGGGTCAAACGTCAGAAACTGCCCGAAAGCGTGGCGGACTTTCGTATCACCGACGCCGCCGGGCGTGATGCCGCGCTGGTGTTTTCCCGCAAGAGCGGCAAACCGTTGGGCGACCCGTTGAGCGGGTTCTTCACGGCCAAGGGCTATCGCGAGGTGTTTCTCGCCACCAGCCTGAGTCAGGCCGGAACCCTGGCTGAAGAGCAGTGGGTGCTGGGGCTCGATCGTGCCGATCAGCAGAACGTCGCCAGCCTCGCAGGCGATGTGCGGCGCCTGTATTTCCAGGATTACCAGCGCCAGTGGGATGCGTTGCTCGCCGACATCGACTTCGTGCCGATTACCAGCGTGGCCCAGGCCGCCGATGTGTTGCGGGTGATTTCCGGACCGACCTCGCCGCTGAAAAAGCTGCTGGTGGCGGTCGCCAAAGAAACCAACCTGCAACAGGAAGACAAGCTGCTCGCCGAGCAGGGCAAGAAAGTCGAAGGCGGCGTCGATCAGCTCAAACAGCGCCTGGGTTCGATTCTGGGTCAGGAGCAAGCCAGTCAGGCTGTTGCGCCTGCGACCAGTGAAGACCCGGTCAGCCCGCACTTCGCCGAACTCAATGCCTTTGTCAGCAAGGGCGAGGGCGAACCTGCGGCCATCGATGGGCTGCTGGCGGACATGAACGCGCTGTACGTGCAGGTCAGCGCGATGGTCGGCGCCAGCGGTGATGCGTTGCTTGGCGAGGCGAAAAACTCGGCCAGCGCTGCCGCTACGCGGGTCAACCTGAACGCCGAACGTCAGCCGCCCGTGGTGCAAAGCCTGGTGAAATCGGTCGTCAGCTCCACCACCAACACCATGATGGGTGGCGTGCGCAATCAGCTGAACGCCGCGTGGGTCAGCGATGTGGTGAACGTCTATCGCCAGTCCTTGAGCGGTCGTTATCCGCTGGCGCCGGGCAGTGCGCGGGATGCCACGCTGGATGATTTCGGTCAGTTCTTCGGGGTTGGCGGGGTGATGGACAACTACTTCCGCAAATACCTGCAAGCCTACGTCGACACCTCTGCGCCCGCCTGGCGCTGGCAACCGGGGGCTGCGCAAAAACTGGGTATCAATGCCTCCGTTCTGCAGACCTTCCAGCGCGCGGCGGCGATTCGCGATGCGTTTTTCCGTTCTGGCGGCGTGCAGCCCACCGTGCGTTTCGAGCTAAAACCGGTGGCGATGGACGCCTCGATCACTCAGTTCCTGCTTGACCTCGACGGCCAGCATATCAGCTACGACCACGGCCCGAGCCGCCCGGTGGCGATGCAATGGCCCAACCCCGGCAGCATTGGCGTGGTGCGCCTGTCGATCTCGCCGCCTGCCGCCACTGGCCGTTCGGGCATCACCCTGGACGGCCCGTGGGCGTGGTTCCGTTTGCTGGAACAGTCGGACCTGGTCGCCGGTGGTTCGCCCGATCGCTTCAACCTGCGGCTGCGGGTCGACAGCGCCAGCATTTCCTACGAGCTGCGCGCCAACAGTGCCTTCAACCCGTTCAAGAGCCGCGTGTTGAGCGGCTTCAGCCTGCCGGAGCGGTTATGACGACGCTGGGTTTTTACGGCAAGTTGGCCAGCCGTGGCGATTTCGTCAGTCGCGGTTTGCCGCAGAGTTTTGTGCAGCCTTGGGACACTTGGCTCGCGGCGGGGCTGCATGTCAGCCAGCAGCAATTGGGTGAGGACTGGCTCGACGCCTATCTGGTCAGCCCGCTGTGGCGTTTTGCACTGGCCGCTGGCGTGTGTGGGCCTGATGCGGTGGTGGGCGTGCTGATGCCGAGCATTGATCGGGTCGGGCGTTATTTCCCCCTGACCGTCGCGCAGATGCTGGAACCGGATCAGTCGCTGGCCGCCCTGGCGAGCGCGCCGGATGCGTGGTTCGAGCAGGTCGAGGCGCTGATGCTGTCGACGCTGGAAGAAGGCGCTGATTTCTCGGCGTTTGACGACAGCGTGTCTTCTCTGGGCTTTCTGCCGACCGCGTCACGGGAGCCGATCAGCCGCTTTGCCGGGTTGCAGCGCACAGGTGCGAGCGATCCACAGAGCCGACGGCGCATGTTGGCGGACCTTGCCTGTGAAGGCGCGAGCCTGTGGTGGGGCAAGGGTTCCGAGCGCATCGCACCAGGCCTGATGCGTTGTCAGGGCCTGCCCGATGCCGCCGAGTTCGGCAGTTATTTGCTGGGACAAGGAGCGTCCATCTAGATGTCTGTTCAATACCGTTCTGCCAGTTACAGCCACGTGGGCATGGTGCGGCAGGTCAACGAAGACGCCTTTCTCGAACTGCCGGAGAACGGCCTGTGGGCGGTTGCCGATGGCATGGGCGGTCACGCGGCGGGGGATTACGTCGCCAGTCTGATCGTCGACAGCCTGCGGCGCGCGCAATCGGCTGACGTGCTGTCGATCTACACCTGCGCATTGCGAACCGCGCTCACCGAGGTCAACGCGACGGTGCGCCGGGAGACCCTGCGCCGAGGCCTGAGCATGATGGGCAGCACAGTCGTGGCGCTGGCGGTGCGAGGCGATCAGGGCGTCTGCCTGTGGGCCGGCGACAGTCGCCTCTATCGGCTGCGCGATGGCGAGCTGATCGGTATTTCTCGCGACCACAGCTACGTCCAGGACCTGCAGGACAGTGGCCTGCTCAGCGAGGCCGAGGCCCGCGTGCACCCCCGCGCCAACATCGTCACCCGCGCCGTTGGGGTCGAGGACGCACTGGAGGTGGCGATGCTCAACTTCGACATCCTGCCCGGCGACACCTGGCTGCTGTGCAGCGACGGCCTCAACAAGACCGCCGAGGACCACGAGATTCGCGATGTGCTGGGCCACGCCGACCCCTATCAGGTGGTTCGCAGCCTGGTGCATCTGGGACTGACCCGGGGCGCCCCCGACAACATCACGGCCATCGTCGTCAAAGCCTCCTGAAGACCTGCGCATGAACATACAGATCCCCGGATTCGACATAGAAGACGAGATTGGCGAAGGCGCCATGGCCACCGTCTATCTCGCCACGCAACGCTCGCTGGAGCGCAAGGTCGCCCTGAAAATCATGGCCGCGGCGCTCGCGGCCGACTCGACGTTCTGCGAACGCTTCCTGCGCGAAGGCAAGACCCTGGCGCGCCTGTCACACCCGCACACGGTCACCATTCACGACATCGGCAACGTCGGCGACCTGTATTACATGGCCATGGAGTACCTGCCCAATGGCACGCTGAAAGAGCGCGTCGCCGCCGGCATGAGTGCCGAGCAGGGCCTGACCTACATCCGCCAGATCGCCTCGGCCCTGGGTTACGCCCATGCGCAGGGGTTGGTTCATCGCGACGTGAAACCGGCCAACATCCTGTTTCGCGCCAACGGCTCGGCGGTGCTCTCGGACTTCGGCATCGCCAAATCCCTGGACGACCGCACCCAGTTCACTCAGGCCGGGTTTGCCGTCGGCACACCGAGCTACATGAGCCCGGAACAGGCCCGTGGCCTGGAGATCGATGGCCGCGCCGACCTCTATGCGCTGGGCGTGGTGCTTTACGAAATGCTCGTTGGCAAGCTGCCTTACAACGGCACCGACGCGCTCTCGACCGCTCTGGCGCACCTGACCGAGCCTCTGCCCGAGTTGCCGATTCACCATGGCCGTTACCAGCACATCCTCACGCGCTTGCTCGCCAAGGTCCGTGAAGAGCGCTTCGCCGATGCCGCCGAGCTGATCGCCGCGCTGGACAACCTGCCAGCTGAAGACACCGACGCGACCATGATCCGTGTGCTGCCATTGCCACCTGCGGATTTTCACGTCGAGCCAAAGCCGAAGGACGATCTCGCGGGCCTTACCCCTGTGTCCATCGACATCCCCGAGACGCCGCCCGCTCAACCCGCTGCGCCGCCGCGCCCGGTGCCCGTGCTCGACAGCTCAAACCGCACAGAACAACGCAAAGGCCCGGTGCTGGCC
>CAURWS010000028.1:0-14413 GCA_963528485.1 uncultured Pseudomonas sp.
GCCCTGCACAGTGCCTGCAATGCCACGCCCGGCCGGCGAGCGGCGTTGGGGGACGTCTTCAAGGGGCAGATCGCGTTCACGCGCGGCGTCCAGTACGGCCTTGGCCAAGGGGTGTTCGCTACCCCGCTGCAGTGCGCCTGCCAGTTGCAGCAGGGTGTTTTCGTCGCCATCCAGCGCGCTCAAGTGGGCGATGCGTGGAGTACCTGAGGTCAGTGTGCCGGTCTTGTCGAAGACCACTGCAGTGACCTCGTGGGCGCGCTCCAGCGCTTCGGCGTCCTTGATCAGAATGCCATGACGCGCCGCCACGCCGGTGCCGGCCATGATCGCCGTGGGCGTCGCCAAACCCAGCGCGCAAGGGCAGGCGATGACCAGCACGGCAACGGCATTGATCAGCGCTGTCTCGATCGAAACACCGGCGAGCAGCCAACCGATCAGTGTCGCGACCGCCAGCAGCAGAACCACCGGCACGAACACCTGACTCACCTTGTCGACCAGCTTCTGGATCGGCGCCTTGGCCGATTGCGCGTCTTCCACCAGCCGGATGATGCGCGCGAGCACCGTTTCAGCGCCGAGCGCCTGGGTGCTGACCAACAGGCGCCCCTCGCCATTGATCGCGCCGCCGGTAACCTTGTCGCCGGGCTGTTTGGCGACCGGCAGACTCTCGCCGCTGATCAGCGCTTCGTCCGCATGACTCTGGCCTTCGATGACGGTGCCGTCCACCGGGAAGCGTTCGCCGGGTTTGACCAGCACCACATCGCCCACCGCAAGCGCGCTGATCGCGACCTCACGCTCTTGACCGTCAACGACCTGAATCGCCCGCTCCGGGCGCAACGCCTCGAGGGCACGAATCGCGCTGGCGGTCTGGCGCTTGGCGCTGCTTTCCAGGTATTTGCCGAGCAACACCAGGGCAATTACCACCGCAGACGCCTCGAAATACAGGTGCGGCATGCTGCCGGACGGGGCTGAAAGCCATTGATAAACGCTCAAACCGTAACCCGCGCTGGTGCCCAGTGCGACCAGCAGATCCATGTTCCCGGCCCCTGCGCGCACAGCCTTGAAGGCCGCGATATAAAACCGCGCGCCGAGGAAGAATTGCACTGGCGTGGCCAGCAGAAACTGCACCCACGCCGGCAGCACCCAGTGCACGCCCAGCGGTTGCAGCAACATTGGCAAGATGAGGGGAAGCGCCAGAACAATGGCGAGAATCAGGTGCCAGCGTTCGCTGTCGTGGCGTTTGAGCTGGTCGGCTTGTTGTAGTGCATTGTCCTGTTCGAGGCTTGCGCCGTAACCGGCCTTATCCACCGCCGCGATCAGGGTCGCGGGGTCGATCGTGTCGAGGACTTCGACGCGGGCACGTTCGTTGGCGAAGTTGACGGTGGCGTTCTTCACGCCGGGGACTTTACGCAGCGCGCGCTCGACACGCCCCGCGCAGCTGGCGCAGGTCATGCCGGTGATCGGCAGGTCGAAGGTATCGGGGCGGGACATTCCGGGCACTCCTTGTAGGCGATTGCCAACAAGGATCAACCTTGCCACGTTGGCAAGGTCAAGTCCCGATTTACCTCAATAATTCAAATCGGCACGCTTGAGGTACATGCCATTGGGCCCGGAGGCGATGCGGTATTTCAGAATGTCACCGGCGTTGATGTGCAGGCGGGTGTTGTTCTGCGCTTCGATGCCCGGCGAGCAACCGGGCGTCTGCCCAGGCAACACGCGCAGGCGCACGGAGACGTTGCCCGCAGGCAGGTTGAAGGAGCGCGATTCCTCCTGAAACAGGCGGCCAACCAGTTGATCCTGCATGTAGATGCCGATTTCACACGGGGTGGCGACTTCCAGTCGCTCGCGGGAAATGATGAGTACGCCGTAGTCTTGATCGGCCTGAGCCCAGGAGGCGCAGGCCAACAGGCCAATAAAACCGAAGAGGCGAGGGACTGACCAGCGCATGGCTGATTCTCCTGAGGGTCGTTGATGAAACACTTTGGCTCAGGGTGACGCCGAATACCAGCCCGGCCGTTTTATCAGAAACTTGACCTTGCCACGGTGGGAAGGTCAAAGATGCCGACGTCCTGCTGTTTCAATCCTATGAGCAGCCCATCAATCGAGGAATCGCGACATGCAAGTATTCAACGTTCAAGGCATGACCTGCGGGCATTGTGTTCGCGCCGTGACCAACGCCATCAAGGGCGAAGACCCCGCTGCCGACGTGCAGGTCGATCTGGCCAAGGGCGAGGTGGCAGTTGAGAGCCAGCTGCCTGCCGAGCAGATCATTGGCCTGATTGTGGAAGAGGGCTACACCGCGAAGGCGGCGTGAGTGATCGATGACCTGTGGGAGTGAGCTTGCTCACGAATGGGACCTTACATCCGCACTCTTTCCTGCGGCTGGAAACCCGCTTTCGTGAGCAAGCTCACTTCCACAGTGAGCCGTATTCGGTAAAGAAAATCGGCTGAAGTCAGTAGTGATACCACTTCAACTCCAGCATCACCTCGTTCACCGGCGACGTCAGCTGACTGAACTCCCGCTGTGCGCTCAAGCGTAGCCCCAGGTTTCGCGACAATTCCCACTGCTGATTCAGACTGATCGTGCGTCGCACTTCGCCATTGGTGAAGTAGTCGCCTTTGCCTTCCAGGCTCAGATTGCCCAGCGGATTGCGCCATAGAATCCCGGTATCAAAACCGGCCGCAGGCGAAACGAGCGCATCGAAATCGTTGTTGTGCTCGATGCGTACGGTGCCCAGCGCAAAGCCCAGCACGTCATCTCCAAGCTTCCAGGTGCCGCCCGCGCCGCCGTTGACATGGCTCACCAGGTTCTCGTCGCCATGCTTGCCCAGTACGCGCTCAAGGCCGCCTGCGACTTGCCACGACCACGGCTGCAACAGCTCGTTACGCGGCGTCAGCGAGCGAATCGTCGCCAGGTCCAGGCGCTGCACCTGCCACTTGTTGTTCTCGTACTGGCGCAATTTCAGCTGAAGAATCTCGATCTGCGCCCCCAGCGGGAAACCGTAGGCGTTGTCGTTGAGGTCGTGATAGGCCATGCGCAGGCCGTATTCGGCGAAGGCCTTGTCGTCCCGCGTGCCAGCGCCCAGCTGCCAGGTGCGTGATTCGTGGCCGTCTTCCGGCAGGCCCGGACGCTCAATGTCCAGTGCCGGCGGCGGGTTGGTGCTGATCGCCCGCAACAAGTCGTAGCTGCGTTGCGCGCTTTGCGGATCTCGCTCCTGACCATTGGCGCGGTAGCGTTCCAGACGATAGGCCGCATCCTGAATCAGCGCCCGACGATCCTTCGGCAAGGCCAGGTATTCGGGGCTCTGCATCTGCTGCTGATCGGCGCTGATCTTGAGCACCTGTTGCTTTTCTTCATGACTCAACGGCTCGGCGCGGCTGAGTAGTTCGCGCTCCTTGGACGGCCGATAATTGATCTTCTCGACCAGCCCCGCGTCCTTCACGGCACGCACCGTGTCGGTGGGAATGGCCGTCAGGCGAAACTGCGGCGTCAGGTTCAGGCTTGGGCGAGCGACCTGCAACAGTTCCAGCAAACGGTAGGAGCAGTTTTCGTCAAAGAAGAAATAGCCGAAACGAATCTGTTTGAGTTCCCACACGTGCTCGACCATGCGCCGGGTTTCTTCGGACGTCAGATTCAAGCGGTATTCCCACAGGTCGCGGTTTTCCAGACTACGGTATTCGGAGAGTTTGTCCTGGTACGGCACCAGCGCGAACAGGCCCGGATAGCCGCCCATGAGGCCTTTCCAGGCGTAAAGAATGCTGTTGTCGGAGCCTTCGATGTAGGCGCCGAAGTTGATCGCGTAGCTGAGCAGGGCGGTGTTGTTTTCCTGCACGCCTTTCTGATCGATGCGCAGCAGCGTGTGGCCGAACATCGACGACGGGCTGTTCAGATACGCCGCCGGGAAGATCAGCACCGTGCTGTCGGGTGCAACATCAGAAAACCACTTGTTGAATTCCTTGCAGTCGACGGCAGGCAGGTCCGTCAGCTTCAGTTCGTCGCGCAGAAAACGCGTGCGCGAGGGGTAGACGCATTGCGGGTGTGTGTCTTCCTTGCCCTGCACCACCGGGCGATAGATCGCGTCCAGGGTCGCGGCCAGTTCAGCCTTGGGGTCGTGGGCGCCATCGACGGCGAGGAAGAATTTCGGGTCGTCGACATAGCTGCGCCAGCCGCCCAGCTTGCCGGCTTCGTAGTGACCGATGGATATCCAGAATCTGGAGTCGGCCAGTTGCTGCAAACGATCATTGTCGACATGCGGTGCGGCAGACAGCTGCGCGGCGTACAGCGGGGCACAGACCAAGAGCGCCCGCCAGGCAAGGCGTTTGAGCATAGAGTGGCAACTAGTCAGAAGGGGACGAAGGCGTTGAAGCCCTGCCTTCCGAAGAAGGCAGGTGGTCAATCGTTTTAAGCTTGTGTGGCGTATTTGGCCAGCGTTGGATCGTTCTTCAACACGTCCAGGGTGTTGGTGTGAACGTCTTCGGCGGTGGCATCGGCCTTGTTGAAGATCTGAGTGTAGTGCTGGTGGGTGACGGCGGCGAAATGCGCACGGTCTTGCGGTGCAACGCCCAGCACGACCGCGTAGGTCGTCAGTGCTTCGCCCTGGCCCATGGCCATGTCTTTGGAGAGCTCGTCCATCATGCCGTTCATGGCAAACCAGGACTTGCCGCCGTAGGTCAGCGCGCTGTTGGTGGAGCAACCGTTGGTGCCCGAGGTCATGCCGAACGTGGCGTTACCGGAGGTGCCGTTGGTGGTGGAAGCGAGGAAGTGCGCCGGGGTGCCGCGTTGCCCTTCGAACAGCATGTTGCCCCAACCGCAATCAGGGCCGCCAGGTGCTTGAGCCATGGCGTTCAGGGATGCAGCGGCGAGGAGAGTACCAAGAAGAATCCGTTTCATAGCTTTAGTCTCTGTTGTTTCAACCAAGGGTCGGATGCCTGGCCGGAGGAGCGCCAGGGAGGGCCGGTGTTTTATTTTGTTACCGGCCGCGCAGCTTGGAGTTTAGGCACGATCTGAACGTTCCGTGGGTTATTACAGATTGTTGTGTGTAGGACACGGGTTTTGAGGCGCGTAGGCAGGTTCTTCAGGGCAAAAAAGATTCCAGTGGAACTTGCCTTGCCAGTCTGGTGCGGCGAGCGCCAGAATGCCCCCATCTGCCCCGCCTGATGTAAGGATGTCCGATGCCCGATTCTGTAGCTGCCAGCCTGCGACTTGCGCCTGAGGCGCTGACCCGTCCCTTTTCCGCTGAACAGTTCAGCTTCACGACAACCAATGATCTGGAACCCTTTCGCGGCGTGCTCGGCCAGGAACGAGCGGTCGAGGCATTACAATTCGGGGTCGCCATGCCGCGCCCCGGCTACAACGTATTCGTCATGGGAGAGCCCGGCACCGGCCGCTTCTCCTTCGTCAAGCGCTACCTCAAGGCCGAGGGCAAGCGCATGCAGACCCCGGCGGACTGGGTCTACGTCAACAATTTCGATGAACCGCGCGAGCCCAAGGCAGTGGAATTGCCGCCGGGCAGCGCCAGTTCGTTCATCGCCGACATAAACGGACTGATCGACAACCTTCTGTCGACTTTTCCTGCAGTGTTCGAGCATCCGTCCTTCCAGCAAAAGAAAAGCGCCATCGACCGCGCCTTCAATCAGCGCTACGACCGTGCGCTGGACGTGATCGAGCGCCTGGCGCTGGAAAAGGACATCGCCCTTTATCGCGACAGCAGCAACATCGCTTTCACCCCGATGCTGGAAGGCAAGGCGCTGGACGAAGCTGAGTTCTCGCAACTGCCCGAGGCTGAGCGCGAGCGTTTTCACGAAGACATTTCGGCGCTGGAGGAGCGGCTCAACGAAGAGCTCGCCAGTCTGCCGCAATGGAAGCGTGAAACCAGCAACCAGATGCGTCAGCTTAACGAAGAAACCATTACCCTGGCCTTGCAGCCGCTGCTGGCGCCGCTGTCGGAGCAATACGCCGAAAACGCCGCCGTCTGCGCCTATCTGCAGGCCGTGCAGGTCAATCTGCTGAAAACCGTGGTCGAGCAACTGGTCGACGACAGCAAGACCGACGCCCAGGCGCGCAAGCTGCTGGAAGAGCAGTACTGCCCAAGCCTGGTGGTCGGTCATTCCGCCAGCGGTGGCGCGCCGGTGGTGTTCGAGCCGCACCCGACCTACGACAACCTGTTCGGTCGCATCGAATACAGCACTGATCAGGGCGCGCTCTACACCACTTACCGCCAGTTGCGTCCGGGGGCGTTTCATCGCGCCAACGGCGGCTTTCTGGTGCTTGAAGCCGAGAAGATGCTCAGTGAGCCGTTCGTGTGGGACGCCCTCAAGCGCTCGCTGCAATCGCGCAAACTGAAGATGGAATCGCCGCTGGGCGAGCTGGGCCGCATCGCCACCGTGACCCTCACGCCGCAGACCATCCCGTTGCAGGTCAAGGTCATCATCATCGGTGCCCGCTCGCTGTATTACACGCTGCAGGACCTCGATCCGGACTTCCAGGAGATGTTCCGGGTGCTGGTGGATTTCGACGAAGACATCCCGATGGTCGACGAGAGCCTGGAGCAGTTCGCGCAACTGCTGAAGACGCGCACGTCAGAAGAAGGCATGGCGCCGTTGACCGCCGATGCAGTGGCGCGTCTGGCGACCTACAGCGCGCGTCTGGCCGAGCATCAGGGGCGTTTGTCGGCGCGTATCGGCGATCTGTTCCAACTGGTCAGCGAGGCGGACTTCATTCGCAGCCTGGCCAACGACGAGCGCACTGACGCAGGCCACATCGAGCGCGCACTCAAGGCCAAGGCCACGCGCACCGGGCGTGTTTCTGCGCGGATTCTCGACGACATGCTCGCCGGGATCATCCTCATCGACACAGCGGGCGCTGCCGTCGGCAAGTGCAACGGCCTGACCGTGCTTGAAGTCGGCGACTCGGCCTTTGGTGTGCCGGCGCGGATTTCCGCCACGGTGTATCCCGGCGGCAGCGGCATCGTCGACATTGAACGTGAGGTCAACCTCGGCCAGCCGATTCACTCCAAGGGCGTGATGATTCTCACCGGTTACCTGGGCAGCCGTTACGCGCAGGAATTCCCGCTGGCGATTTCCGCGAGCATCGCGCTGGAGCAGTCCTACGGTTACGTGGACGGCGACAGTGCGTCGCTGGGCGAGGTCTGCACGCTGATTTCGGCGCTGTCGAAAACCCCGCTCAAGCAGTGTTTTGCCATCACTGGCTCCATCAACCAGTTCGGCGAAGTGCAGGCAGTAGGCGGGGTCAACGAGAAGATCGAAGGCTTCTTCCGACTCTGCGAAGCGCGCGGTCTGACAGGCGATCAAGGCGCAATCATCCCCCACGCCAACGTCGCCACGCTGATGCTCGATGAGCGCGTGCTGCAAGCCGTGCGCGCCGGGCAGTTCCACGTGTACGCGGTGCGTCAGGTGGACGAGGCGCTGAGCCTGCTGGTGGGCGAGCCTGTGGGGGAGGCCGATGACGACGGGCAATTCCCGGAAAATTCGGTCAATGGCCGAGTGGTGGAGCGCCTGCGTGACATCGCCGAAATGCTCAGCGAAGAAGAGCTCAAAGAGGTCGAAAAAGAGGCGCCACAATTACAACCCGAGCTGAAAAGTTAAGGGTTTGACGCCAGCGAAACAGGGCGTCTGATGGCCAAATGACCATTCGGCGCCCTTTTTGTTTTCGCCCTTTTCCTACGGGGCATTTCTTCGATATTGTCGTGTTACAGCAGTTGTCAAAAGGACTGACGCGTTTCCTTCGCCGTTTCAAGGGAATGAATACTGCAATCAATGAGGAGCTCGCCATGCCGCGCAGCCTCTGTCTTACTCGTCAATGCCTGGGTCTGGTGACCCGTATCGAATGTGTCATTCGCCCGCTGTCTGGCGATAACGGTATGTGGACTTTGCTGTTCGCCGCCGGAATGTCCGGAGAGCAACCTTCCGCGTTAAAGGCTCAGGGGCCGTTCCATGGTCCGATGGCGGCTGAGTCGGTGCTGGACGCGATTGCCGAGAGCCTTGCGCTGCATGGCTATCAGACCGCCGAAGAAATACCGATCTGGAGCCTTCACCTGCAAGGCGAGCTGCGACGGATCAACGGCGATTCTCCCCATGGTCACCGAACCGTGCCGATCAACTGACGTTTTGCCGCTCGATGAACACCGCGTGGTTTTCCTGTGAACAGGGCTGTAGCGTGGCGTTCATTGAGTATTGAAACGTATCTCTCTCAAGTTAATTGTTTCAACTTTTGTCGCGATGGCTTGTGCCGCGCAGGCTTCGCCCTATACTCGCGAGCTTTCAATTATCTGTGAGCTTCAATGGAACGTTTTATCGAAAATGCCATGTACGCGTCGCGCTGGTTGCTGGCGCCGATCTACTTTGGTTTGTCTCTGGGGCTTCTGGCGCTGGCGCTGAAGTTCTTCCAGGAAATCTTTCACGTCATCCCCAACGTGTTTTCGCTGGCTGAATCGGACCTGATTCTGGTGCTGCTGTCGCTGATCGACATGGCGCTGGTGGGCGGTCTGCTGGTAATGGTGATGATCTCGGGCTACGAAAACTTCGTGTCCCAACTGGACATCGACGAGAGCAAAGAGAAGCTCAACTGGCTGGGCAAGATGGACTCTTCTTCGCTGAAGATGAAAGTCGCTGCCTCCATCGTCGCCATTTCGTCCATCCACTTGCTGCGGGTGTTCATGGACGCCAAGAACATCGAGCCGCAATACCTGATGTGGTACGTGATCATTCACATGACCTTCGTGGTATCGGCGTTTGCGATGGGTTATCTGGACAAGCTGACCAAACATTGATCCCATGCCTGCTGATCATTTTCGCTTGAACAGAAAATGACCAGCGGCGCCTGCTGTTCCTTGTACTTCAGCCAGACTGGGCGAAACTAGTTTTCGCTCACTCAACGCCTGGATCAACGAGGACCCTCCCATGAACCTTCAGGAACTCACCGCCCACGCCAGCGCCGGTCGCATCGACGAGCTCAATCTCATCTCCATCGAAGGCGGGATTTACCTGCTCGAAGCGCGCATGCACGGCGCAGCCCATCCCCTGAACGACGCCCACGGCAAGACCCTGCACTTGCGGTCGGTCGAGCACGCGCGCGATCTGCTGCACGGGGTTTCGGTCACGCCTTTCAATCTGGTGCATGCCGTGGTTCACGACGAGATGTGCGGGATTCGCGACAACGAAGAACAGACCGTTCGCGTGCCGATGTCGATTCGCTCGGCCTGGTGACGACTGTTGCCTGCCTAGGGCGCGAAGGGCAGATGTGCTAGGCTGCTCGGCCTTTTAGTTCAGGGCGCCTTCGGGCGTTCTTCAAGCGGAGCAGCAGCATGTCCGAAGTCAATCTGTCCACCGACGAAACCCGCGTCAGCTACGGCATCGGCCGTCAGCTGGGCGACCAACTGCGCGACAACCCGCCACCGGGTGTCAGCCTGGACGCTATCCTGGCCGGTCTGACCGATGCATTCGGCGGTCTGCCAAGCCGTGTCAGCCAGGAAGAAATGGCTGCCAGCTTCAAGGTCATCCGCGAAGTCATGCAAGCCGAAGCGGCTGCCAAGGCTGAGGCTGCTGCCGGTGCGGGCAAGCAATACCTGGCCGAGAACGGCAAGCGTGAAGGCGTGACCACGCTGGAATCGGGTCTGCAGTTCGAAGTCATCACCCAGGGTGAAGGCGCTCAACCCACCCGCGAAAGCAACGTGCGTACTCACTACCACGGCATGCTGATCGACGGCACCGTATTCGACAGCTCCTACGATCGCGGCGAGCCTGCGGAATTCCCGGTTGGCGGCGTGATCGCTGGCTGGACCGAAGCCCTGCAGCTGATGAAAGCCGGCAGCAAATGGCGCCTGCACGTGCCGAGCGAACTGGCCTACGGCGCGCAAGGCGTGGGCAGCATCCCGCCGCACAGCGTGCTGGTGTTCGACGTCGAGCTGCTCGACGTTCTGTAAGCAGCCGCAAGCTTCAAGTTGGAAGCTTCAAGTTAAAAGCGGTGCGTCGCTGGCTGACCCTGATCGTTCAGTCAGCGACGAACAGCTTGCAGCTTGCCGCTGGCAGCTGTTTCAGTGCAGTTCACAGGCCGGGCGCAACGCTCGGGCATAGCAGAACAGAAACAGACTGCGCACCATCTCCTTCTGTACACCCGGTTCGCATGAACTGAGGCTGTGCACATCCAGATCCCCTTGATCGCGCAGTTCGTCCAGCGCGTCTTCTTCCAGCACGGCACACACTTCGCCGGTTTCGCGATGCAGAATTCGCAGGTAAGGGTGTGGTCGATCCAGCCAGGCGTCGATCAGGTAAGTCATGTTCGTTCTCCTTGAAAGGTTTCAATGAGAATAATTCTTATCTGAAGAATAGCAAGGATCTATTTGAGATTAATTCGCATTTTTGTGGTGGGGTGATTCAGGTCACTTGAGTCGGACGAACGCAGGATCCTGTAGGGGTGCGCTTGCTCGCGATAGCTGAGTATCAGTGACGAATATGTCGATTTAGCACCCTTATCGCGAGCACGCTCACTCCTACAGGACGTTCCCTGGCTTGATATCTATGACAGGCACAAAAAAGCCCGTCACAAGGACGGGCTTTAGGGTGAAGCAGGGCGCGTATCAGTGCGTGCGGGCGACAGCGAACTCGCTCAGCTCGATCAGCGCGTCGCGGTACTCGCTCGCCGGCAGCACGTCCAGACAGGCGATGGCGCGCGCCACGTAGTCGCGGGCCAGTTGTGCGGTGTAATCCAGCGAGCCGGACTGCTCGACCGCTTCACGGATGGCGTCCAGATCTTCCAGGCCGCCTTTCTGAATGGCCTTGCGCACCAGTGCTGCCTGCTCAGGGGTGCCTTCGCGCATGGTGTAGATCAGCGGCAGGGTCGGCTTGCCTTCTGCCAGATCGTCACCGATGTTCTTACCCATGGTTTCGGCGTCGCCGCGGTAGTCGAGCAGGTCGTCGACCAGCTGGAAGGCGATGCCCAAGTGATCGCCGAAGGTGCGCAGCGCTTCACTCTGGTCATGACTGGCGTTGGCCAGGGCAGCGGCGCTGTGGGTCGAGGCCTCGAACAGCATGGCTGTCTTGCCACGAATCACTTCCATGTAGGTTTCTTCGGTGGTGCTGGCGTCGCGAACCTTGGACAGCTGCAGCACTTCGCCTTCGGCAATGACGCGGGTGGCCTTGGACAGGATCTTCATCACCGGCATCGAGCCCAGCTCGACCATCATTTCGAAAGAGCGCGAATAAAGGAAGTCGCCCACCAGCACGCTCGGCGCGTTGCCCCACATGGCGTTGGCGGTCGAGCGGCCACGGCGCATGCCGGACATGTCGACGACGTCGTCGTGCAGCAGGGTCGCGGTGTGCAGGAATTCGATGGTCGCGGCCAGCAGGCGCAGGTTATCGCCGCCGCTGCCCAGTGCCTTGCCGCACAGGAGCACCAGCAGTGGACGCAGGCGCTTGCCACCGGCGGAAGTGATGTAGTCGCCGATTTTCGAGACCAGCGGCACGCGCGATGTCAGCTGCTTCTTGATAATGTGGTCGACGGCTGTAAAGTCGTCCGCCACAGCGCGGTAGAAGGCTTGGGGTTGCATCAGCGAGACGTGCTCCATACAGGGTTGCGCGGCATGCTAGGTGGCAGGCCCCACCCTGTCAAGGCGTGACGTACGGCCGCTTGCAAGGCGCCCGCACCTTGCGTACAATCGCGCACCCTAACTTTCCTGGGCAGCACCTGCCTTACGCAATTGCATGAGGGCCTTTCCAGCCACATGCAGCCATGCCAGCCGATACTCTTCTTATAAAGAGCTGGGTGAGCAGGATTTTCGGAGATATACCCATGTCGTACGCAGTAATCGTTACTGGTGGCAAGCAGTACAAAGTCGCCCCAGGTGAATACCTGAAAATTGAAAAACTGGAAGTCGCTACTGGCGAAACCGTTACCTTCGACCGCGTTCTGCTGGTTGCCAATGGTGACGACGTCAATATCGGCGCTCCAGTCGTTGCCGGTGCTACCGTTGTGGCTGAAGTGATCTCCCAGGGTCGTCACGATAAAGTCCGCATCATCAAGTTCCGTCGCCGTAAGCACCACATGAAGCGTATGGGCCACCGCCAGTGGTTCACCGAGATCAAAATCACCGGTATCCAGGCCTGATTTTTCAGCCTGATACCCTAATAGGAGTATTGAACTCATGGCACACAAAAAAGCTGGTGGTAGTACCCGTAACGGTCGCGACTCAGAAGCCAAACGCCTTGGCGTGAAGATGTATGGCGGCCAAGTAATCGTTCCGGGCAACATCATCGTGCGTCAGCGCGGCACCCAATTCCACGCTGGCTACGGCGTTGGTATGGGCAAGGATCACACCCTGTTCGCTAAAGTCGAAGGCGTGATCAAGTTCGAAGTCAAAGGCGCCTTCGGTCGTCGCTACGTAAGCATCGTGCCAAAGGCTCAAGCCGCGGCATAATCTTGCGTTAGCAGATCAAGCCCTGTCTCGCGACAGGGCTTTTTCGTTTGTAGGGACTGTGCAAAATTGGTTGGGTGAGTCTCTTGCAAAGCTGTTTGTGTGGGCCGTTGTGGTGTGAAGCGCTGGTTTTTGATCGGTACCGCAACGCTCATCTTTGCAAGAGCCTTATGAATTTATGTTGTTTGCTCGTCTTTGTGACGGGAGGCGTGCGTTATGAAATTTGTTGATGAAGTATCCATTCGGGTGAAGGCCGGCGACGGCGGCAATGGTTGCATGAGCTTCCGTCGCGAAAAATTCATCGAAAACGGTGGCCCCAACGGTGGTGATGGTGGTGATGGCGGCTCGATTTACATGGTCGCCGACGACAACCTCAACACCCTGGTCGACTACCGCTACACCCGCCACTTCGACGCCGAGCGCGGTTCGAACGGCGGCAGCACCGACTGCACCGGTCGTAAAGGCGAAGACCTGGTCCTGCGCGTGCCGGTCGGCACCACGGTGATCGATGCCAGCACCCAGGAAATCATTGGCGACCTGACTAAAAACGGTCAGCGTCTGCTGGTGGTGCAGGGCGGTTTGCACGGTCTGGGCAATACCCGTTTCAAATCCAGTACCAACCGTGCGCCACGCCAGACCACGCCCGGCAAGCCGGGTGAGCAGCGTGACCTGAAGCTGGAAATGAAAGTGCTGGCGGACGTCGGTCTGCTGGGCTTGCCGAACGCAGGCAAGAGCACCTTCATTCGTTCGGTCTCGGCCGCCAAGCCAAAAGTGGCCGACTACCCGTTCACCACGCTGGTGCCGAACCTGGGCGTGGTCAGTGTCGATCGCTGGAAGAGCTTCGTCATCGCCGACATTCCGGGTCTGATCGAAGGCGCGTCCGATGGCGCTGGCCTGGGTATCCGCTTCCTCAAGCACCTGGCGCGTACTCGCCTGTTGCTGCACCTCGTCGATATGGCGCCGCTGGATGAGTCCGATCCGGCCGATGCTGCTGAGGTCATCGTCAACGAGCTGGTCAAGTTCAGCCCTGGGCTGTCGGATCGCGATCGCTGGCTGGTGCTGAACAAGTGCGACATGCTGCCGGAAGATCAGCATGAAGCGGTCAAGGCGCAGATTGTCGAGCGTCTGCAGTGGACGGGCCCGGTGTACATGATTTCGGCAATTGCCAAGCAGGGCACCGAGCGTCTGAGCCACGACATCATGCGTTATCTCGAAGATCGCGCCGACCGCCTGGCCAATGACCCGGCCTACGCCGAAGAACTGGCCGAGCTGGATCAGCGCATCGAAGACGAAGCCCGTGCCCAGCTGCAGGCGCTGGACGACAAGCGTGCCCTGCGCCGCAGTGGCGTGAAGAGCGTGCACGATATGGGCGATGACGATTGGGATGATGATTTCGAAGACGATGAAGACGGTCCGGAAATCATTTACGTCCGTGAGTGATCGACTGAAGTAAACTACAACGCCGCTGAATCAGCGGCGTTTTAGTATCTTGGATTTGTACTCTCTGGCTTAAGGTTGAAAGATCATGCGGAGCAAGGTGACAGGTGCCCAGCGTTGGGTTGTGAAGATCGGAAGTGCGCTGTTGACGGCGGACGGCAAGGGTCTTGACCGCAACGCGATGGGTGTTTGGGTCGAGCAGATGGTGGCGCTGCATGAAGCAGGCGTCGAGCTGGTTCTGGTGTCCTCCGGCGCGGTTGCGGCCGGGATGAGTCGACTGGGCTGGGCTGCACGACCGAGTGCCATGCATGAGCTTCAGGCAGCCGCTGCGATTGGCCAGATGGGTCTGGTGCAGGCTTGGGAGTCAAGTTTTGCCGAGCATGATCGTCACACGGCTCAGATCCTGCTGACCCATGATGACCTTTCTGACCGCAAGCGTTACCTGAACGCCCGCAGCACCCTGCGCACATTGGTGGAGCTGGGTGTGGTGCCGGTGATCAACGAAAACGACACCGTTGTCACCGACGAAATCCGCTTCGGCGACAACGACACGT
>CAURWS010000029.1:0-14326 GCA_963528485.1 uncultured Pseudomonas sp.
GACCAACCTGCTGGCCCTCAACGCCGCCATCGAAGCCGCGCGGGCGGGTGAGCAGGGCCGTGGTTTTGCCGTGGTCGCCGACGAAGTCCGTAACCTGGCCTCGCGCACCCGCCAGGCCACCGACGAAATCTCCGGCATGATCGCCAGCATCCAGCAGGAAACCGGCAACGCCATCAGCACCATGGAACAGGGCAACACGCTGATGCAGGAAGGCCTGTCGCGCAACGCCAAGGTCGCGGCGGCGCTGGCTCAGATCGACGAACAAAGCCGCTCGGCTGGCGAGCAGTTCGCCTCCATCACCACCGCCACCCAAGAGCAAAGCAACACCGCGACGCTACTCAGTGCCAACCTGCAGAGCATCGCGCTGGCCAACAGTGAGCAGCGTGAGGTGGTGTCGAATCTGGCAGTGACGGCGCAGGAGTTGAACGCGCTGGCGGCGGATCTGCGTAAGGAAGTGGATCGGTTTCGGTGAGGATGGGCAGGTCTAACAGGCTACGCCGATCGCCTGTACAAGTCCGGCTTGCCGGCGGCATCGATCTTAAATAGGCCACCGCCGGCAAGCCGGACGGCTACGGCCTGCGGCCAGAATCGAGAGCTTGAAACGCTCATCCCGACGACGGCCGGTACTGCAACGCCTCGGCAATATGACTTCTGGAAATCGCCTCCACCCGTTCCAGATCCGCCAGCGTGCGCGCGACTTTCAGCAGTCTGTGAGCGGCGCGCAGCGACAGACTCAAGCGTTCGCAGGCAGTTTCGAGCCAGGCTTCGTCTTCTGGCATTAATACGCAGTGCTGGCGCAGGGCGGGGAGGTCGAGAAAGGCGTTGGCGCAGCCTTGGCGTTGCTGCTGGCGGTCGCGGGCTTCGGACACGATCTGCGCAGCACTGGCGCTGGTCTCGCCGGTGGATGGGGCCGACGCCAGCGACGTGGCTTCGCGGGCGACGGTCAGGTGCAGGTCGATGCGGTCCAGCAGCGGGCCGGACAGCTTGTTGCGATAGCGCTGGATCTGATCGGTCGAGCAACGGCAACGCCCGGTCGGCTCGCCGTGATAGCCGCAAGGGCAGGGGTTCATGGCCGCCACCAGTTGAAAGCGCGCCGGAAAGCGCACACGATCCCGGGCCCGGGAGATCACGATATGGCCTGATTCCAGAGGCTCCCTCAAGACCTCCAACACGCGCCGATCAAACTCTGGCAGCTCGTCCAGAAACAACACGCCGTGATGAGCCAAGGTGATTTCCCCAGGTTGCGGACGACTGCCACCCCCGACCAACGCAGGCCCCGATGCCGAGTGATGGGGCTGACGAAACGGGCGCTGCGGCCAGTGGGTCAGCGGCGCGTGGCTGGCGACCGACTGAATCGCCGCGACCTCCAGCGCCTCACGCTCATCCAGCGGTGGCAGCAGGCCCGGCAGTCGGCTGGCGAGCAGGGTTTTGCCTGTGCCTGGTGGACCGCTGAACAACAGGTTATGTGCGCCCGCCGCGGCGACCAGCAAAGCGCGCTTGGCTGCTGCCTGACCCTGAACTTCGCTCAGGTCGGGGTAGGGCTGGGTTTGCAGGATCAAGCCGTTGGAGGTGTAGGGTGCAATCGGGGTGTGGCCGTTAAGGTGGGACACCAGCTCGAGCAAATGACTGACCGCGATCACCTTGAGCCCAGACGCCAGGCAGGCTTCTTCAGCGTTCACGGCAGGCACGATCAGCGTGTGGCCGGCTTCCCGTGCGGCCAATGCCGCGGGCAAGACACCCTGCACCGGCCGTATCGCCCCGGACAGCGCCAGTTCGCCCAGGCACTCGACACCATCGAGCGCCAGCGTTGGCACCTGCGCGCTGGCGGCCAGTAAACCCAGAGCGATTGCCAGATCGAACCGGCCACCGTCTTTGGGCAGGTCAGCGGGCGCAAGGTTGAGCGTGATGCGCCGGGCAGGGAATTCCAGCCGGCAATTGAGAATGGCGCTGCGCACCCGATCCTTGCTTTCCTTCACCGCGCCTTCCGGCAAACCCACCAGCGTCAGGCTTGGCAGCCCATTCGCCAGGTGGGTCTCGACGGTGACGGAAGGGGCTTCAACGCCTACTTGCGCGCGGCTTAGAACAATGGCGAGGGACATGTCGATCCTTGAGGCGGCACCGCTTCCTGCGGCGTGCTGAAGGATAGTCATGGGTGAGGCTGGAAGGGTGGCGCAAGTTCTACGGGGTGTTTCCGGGCGCAGATTTCGGCCCCATGGCGCCGTTCGCGAGCAGGCTCGCTCTCACATGGGGCAACCAGAACGGTGTTGGTTATTCCTTAACCTGCCCCGCCAACAGCGCTTCCATCTCGGCCATCTTCGCTTCCAGTGCCTCAAGGCGGGCACGGGTGCGGGCCAGGACGACCATCTGGCTGTCGAATTCTTCCCGGCTGACCAGGTCCAGTTTGCTGAAGCCGCTTTGCAGCAAGGCCTTGAACTGGGTTTCGAATTCGTTGCGCGGCAGTGGGGTTTCGCCGTTGAACAGGCGTGAGGCGTGGCCGCTCAGGGCGTCCAGAAAAGCTTTGGGTGCGAGCATGGTGATCTTCCCGAGTCAGATGGGCCGTAGTGTATCACGCAGCGTCTATAGTCTTTTTACGCCCCAAGGCTTGCACGGTTTTCGCGCATGGGGTCGTGCACAGGCGCACTGTTGTTGTGCGGGCGTGTTGGATGATGGCGATCTGGGGCCGTAGCGTCGGGGGTTAGGTGGCGTAATTCGCGGGTTTTGGCGATATGGCAAGGTTTCTGCTTAGTGGCATATGACCCATGCACTGATGCAGTCGCTGTGACGAATGCAGTGCGGCAGGCGGAGCGGGGAAGTGTTTCGTCAGAAGCGGTTTTCTGGAGCGGGTCTGGTCTGTTTCGGGCCATCGACGCGTTACAAAGCCAGACACTGCGCTTAGACTTGAGTCGGGTTTGTTTTCCTGGGGCAAGTCCACCAATTCGGGAGAAAGTTTCATGAAGCTAGTCACTGCCATCATCAAGCCGTTCAAGCTGGACGACGTACGCGAGTCGTTGTCGGAAATCGGCGTGCAGGGCATCACGGTTACTGAAGTCAAAGGCTTCGGACGTCAGAAAGGCCACACCGAGCTGTATCGCGGTGCGGAATATGTAGTCGACTTCCTTCCCAAGGTGAAGATCGATGTTGCGATCGACGACAAGGATCTGGACCGCGTTATCGAAGCGATAACCAAAGCGGCCAACACCGGCAAGATCGGTGACGGGAAGATCTTCGTGGTCAATCTGGAACAGGCTATTCGCATCCGTACCGGCGAAACCGATACCGACGCAATCTAAGCCGCCAAACCCAACGCCCCAGGAGTAAACAATATGACTCTGCGTCAATTCGCAGGGCTAGGAGCCCTGTTGTCCCTCGTAACCCCTGGCCTGGCCATGGCGGCAGACGAAGTGGTAGCCCCCGCTGCACCCGTGCTCAACTCAGGCGACACCGCCTGGATGCTCACGTCCACCGCGCTGGTACTGTTCATGACAGTTCCGGGTCTGGCGCTTTTCTACGGCGGCATGGTCCGCTCCAAGAACGTGCTGTCGGTGATGATGCAATGCTTCGCCATTACTGGCCTGATCAGCATTCTGTGGTGCATCTACGGTTACAGCATGGCGTTCGACACCACCGGTATGGAAGCCAACGTCGTCAATTTCAACTCCTTCGTCGGCGGTCTGTCGAAGGCGTTCCTGGCAGGCATCACGCCTTCCAGCATCACCGGTGCCACGGCTCTGTTCCCAGAGGCCGTATTCGTCACCTTCCAGATGACTTTCGCCATCATTACCCCGGCTCTGATCGTCGGCGCCTTCGCAGAACGCATGAAGTTCTCCGCGATGCTGATCTTCATGGCCATCTGGTTCACCCTGGTCTACGCGCCAATCGCGCACATGGTCTGGAGTGGCGTCGGTGGTCTGCTGTGGGACTGGGGCGTTCTCGATTTCGCAGGCGGCACCGTTGTTCACATCAACGCCGGTGTGGCGGGCCTGGTAGCGTGTCTGGTACTGGGCAAGCGTAAAGGCTTCCCGACCACCCCGATGGCCCCGCATAACCTGGGTTACACCCTGGTCGGCGCGGCAATGCTGTGGGTAGGCTGGTTCGGCTTCAACGCCGGTTCCGCTGCGGCGGCCAACGGCACTGCCGGTATGGCGATGCTGGTCACCCAGATCGCAACCGCTGCCGCTGCACTGGGCTGGATGTTCGCCGAGTGGCTGACCCACGGTAAGCCAAGCGCACTGGGCATCGCCTCGGGCGTGGTTGCCGGTCTGGTTGCCATTACCCCGGCAGCCGGGACTGTTGGCCCAATGGGCGGTCTGATCATCGGTCTGGCGGCTGGCGTGGTCTGCTTCTTCTGCGCCACCAGCCTGAAACGCAAACTGGGCTACGACGACTCCCTGGATGCCTTCGGCGTTCACGGTATCGGCGGTATCCTCGGCGCGATCCTGACCGGCGTCTTCGCAGCCCCTTCGCTGGGCGGCTTCGGCACGGTGACCGACATCGCTGCACAAGTCTGGATTCAGTGCAAAGGCGTTGGCTTCACGGTTATCTACACCGGCATCGTGACCTTCATCATTCTCAAGGTGCTGGACGCTGTCATGGGTCTGCGTGTCACTGAGGAAGAAGAAGCGGTAGGCCTGGACCTTGCGCAACACAACGAGCGTGGCTACAACCTGTAAGCGCGGCTCTGAAAAAAATGCCCGGATTTCCGGGCATTTTTTTGCCTGGCGTTTGTCGATAGGCAGGTCAGTCAGCAGGTCATGCGAAGACGCGGTCCATACACCGTCCGAAGCGGCTCTGCAGGCGCGGCAGCGGGTGATTGCAGCGGTGTGCGGGTGTGGGTTTCAGGCTTACAGAAAACGTCACTCATTACGCGCTTTGTTTTTTTTTCCAGCGCGTTAGAATGCGCGCCGAAGGGCGGAGAACCGTATGTGGCAGCAGACCGGAATCACGCTGAGGGCACGCCCTCGAGGCTTTCATCTGGTGACCGACGAGATCGTCGCAGCGCTTCCCGGGCTGCGTAATTGTCGAGTCGGCCTGTTGCATCTGTTGCTGCAACATACGTCGGCCTCGTTGACCGTCAATGAGAACGCCGATCCGGCAGTGCGGCGCGACTTCGAGCGTTTCTTCAACCGGCTGGTACCTCAGGCTCAGGACGGTTTTGAACACAACGACGAAGGTCCCGACGATCTGCCCGCGCACTTCAAGGCCAGTTTGCTAGGCTGCCAATTGACCCTCCCGGTAACGGACGGACGGCTGGCGCTAGGGACCTGGCAAGGTGTTTATTTAGGAGAGCATCGCGATTACGGCGGTGCGCGTAAAGTCCTCACCACCCTTCAGGGCGAGGCTCACGACCGCTGAGGGTTGGCGGTAGTTGAATTTTTTCCGGCTGTCTTAGAAATTAGGCGCAGCTGGGCTATAACTAATCTGCTTTCGCAAGTCATGAGGTAGAACATGAGCGACGACGATATCGATAACGAAAGTCTTGACGACGATCTGGAAGGTGAGGACGAGGGTGAGGAGCTTGCCGCTGCTCCCGAAGACGATGGCGCGGAAATAGACGACAGTTCCGATGCTCCGGCAACTCCAACCAAAGGCAAGGCCAAGGCTGCGGTCTCGGTGGATGAACTGCCTAGCGTTGAAGCCAAGAACAAAGAGCGTGATGCGCTGGCTCGCGCGATGGAAGAGTTCCTCGCCCGTGGCGGCAAAGTGCAGGAAGTGGAGGCCAATGTGGTCGCCGATCCGCCCAAGAAGCCTGACAACAAGTACGGTAGCCGCCCTATCTAAGGGTGTCTGATACCTGCTGAAGAAAAGCCCGCTGTCGCTGCGGGCTTTTTTTTGGGCTGGGGTTGGCTTGGGGCTCTAACCCCAACCCGCCAACACCCCAGGCAACTCCGCCAAACTCCTGATCTGCGCATCCGGCAGCCGATCGGCCTCCCACGCCTTGCCACTCGGGTTGTACCAGATCGCACGCAGGCCGGCTTGCTGGGCGCCTGCAATGTCGTCGCCGGGGTGATCGCCCACGTGTACGGCGTGGGGCGCCTGGGCGTTGCCGCGCTTGAGGGCTTCGAGGAAGGGGGCGGGATCAGGCTTGCCGATCCCTAAATCTTCGGCGCACAGGGCAAAGGCGAAGTAATCGGCCAGGCCCAGGCGGCGCACGTCGGCGTTGCCGTTGGTGACCACGCCCAGGGTGTAGGACTTGGTCAGAATCTCCAGCGTTGGCACGACTTCCGGGAAGATATCCAGCTGATGCCGCCCCTTCAGAAACACTTCGAAACTCTTTTCCGCCAGATCCTGCGCTTCGGCCTGGCCATAACCGGCATCTTCCAATGCATGGAACAGCACGCGACGGCGCAATGCACTGATACGGTGCTTGAAGCTCGGGTCAGCCTCGACCAGCCGTGAACGAATCTCCCACAGGTGCTCGACCGGCACCGGGCCCAGTTTCGGGGCGTTTTCTGCCAGCCAGTCGCGCAACATGGCCTCTGCGCTGACGATGGCCGGTGCGGTTTCCCACAGGGTGTCGTCCAGATCGAAGGTGATCAGCTTGATGCTCATTCGGAAGAATCCTTGCGTTTGGCCCGTGGGTGGGCGCTGTCGTACACCGTTGCCAGATGCTGGAAGTCCAGGTGGGTGTAGATCTGAGTCGTTGTGATGTCGGCGTGGCCGAGCAATTCCTGCACGCCGCGCAGGTCTTGGGAGGACTCCAGCAAGTGGCTGGCGAACGAGTGCCGCAGCATGTGCGGGTGCAGGTTCTGGCCCAGCTCGCGCTCGCCTGCCGCCTTGACCCGCAGCTGAATCGAGCGCGGCCCCAGGCGCCGGCCTTGCTGGCTGATGAACATGGCGTCGTCCTTGGGGTTGGCCAGCGCGCGTTGCTTGAGCCATTCTTCCAGCGCCTCGCGGGCTTTGCGACCCACCGGCAGCACGCGGGTCTTGCTGCCTTTACCCAGTACTTGCACCAGGCCGTCGGCGAGATCCAGATGCTCGCAATCCAGCCCCGTGAGCTCGGACAGCCGCAGGCCGGATGAATAGAACAGCTCAAGAATGGCGTGATCGCGGCGGGCGAGAAACTCGTCTTCAACGCCGCCTTCCAACAATTGCAGTGCGCGATCGGCGTCCAGCGTCTTGGGCAGCCGGCGCTCACCCTTGGGCGGCGACAGGCCGTTGGCCGGGTCGTGCTCGCAGATGCCCTCGCGATTGAGGTAGTGATAGAAGCCGCGCACCGCCGAGAGCAGTCTGGCGATGCTGCGCGACGATTGGCCCTGTTGATGAAGCCGCGCGACGAGGCTGCGCAGGGCTGGGGCGTCGAGGGATTTCCAGCTGGTGATCTGCTGTTTGTCGCAAAAGCCCAACACCGTGCTCAGGTCGCGACGGTAGGCTTGCAGCGTGTGGCTCGACACTTGGCGCTCACTGCGCAGGTGCGAGCAGTAAGCGTCCAGTTGCCGTTCCATGACTAGCGAACCGAGCGCAGGGCGTTGGTGAAGCGTGGCAGCAGGCGGCTCAACACATCGGCGATGTAGGTCAGGAACAGCGTGCCCACCGAGCTTTTGTAGTGCTGCGGATCGCGGCTGCCGATGGCGAGTACGCCGTGCAGGCCTTGATGATTCAGCGCAACGATGGCGGTGGAGCCGACTTCCCTGCTCTGCTCGGCGCCGAACAGGAATTCCAGCTCGTGCTCACGTAACGCGCCGCACACCGTTTTGCCACCGGAAATCAGCCCGCCAATGGCTTTTTGCGCCTCGGCTGCGCTGACCCAACGGCCCACGGTCATGGGGTTGTCGCTGAACAGGATCAGGCTCACGAACGGCACCTGGAATTCCTGGCGAAGGCTGTCTTCCACCGCGATGACGATTTCTTCGAGGCTGCTGGCGTCCATCAGGGCGAGGATCAGGCGGCGGGTTTTCTCGAACAGGCGATCGTTGTCCCGCGCTACGTCCATCAGCTGCGACAGGCGATGGCGCATCTCGATGTTGCGCTCGCGCAGCAGCTTGAGCTGACGCTCGACCAGCGAAACGGTGTCGCCGCGCTGATGAGGGATGCGCATGGCGGTGAGCAGTTCGTCATGCTCGGCGAAGAAGTCCGGGTGTTGTTGCAGCCAGGCCGCGACAGCCTCGGCTTCAAGGGCAGGCACTGTTTTATCGGCAGGAATTTCGCCGGGCGTGTCGGTTGAAGTCTGAGGCTGGTCGGTCATTACTTGCTCTCACTCATAGACGTACTTGGCCTTCATAGACCCTGACGGCCGGGCCGGTCATCAACACCGGATGACCCGGGCCGGCCCACTCGATGGACAGACGCCCACCTGGCAGATCGATCAGCAGCGGCGAATCCATCCAGCCCTGGCTGATGGCTGCAACGGCTGCCGCGCAGGCGCCCGTGCCACACGCCTGGGTTTCGCCCGCGCCGCGCTCCCACACGCGCAATTGCGCGCGCTGGCGATCGACCACGTGCAAAAAGCCCACGTTCACACGCGCCGGAAAGCGCGGGTGATGCTCGATCTTCGGCCCCAGACTGTGCACCGGCGCGTTATTGATGTCGAACACCCGCAGCACGGCGTGAGGGTTGCCCATCGACACGGCAGCCAGCTCGACGCTCTCGCCATCGACGTCCAGCGTGTAGCTGGTGGCCTGTTGCGGCGCATCGAAGGGGATGTCCGCCGGCACCAGACGCGGTGCGCCCATGTCGACGCTGATCTGGCCGTCGTTGCGGATGTCCAGCTCGATGATGCCGCTCTTGGTCTCGACGCGAATCTGCTTCTTGGCCGTCAGGCGCTTGTCCAGTACGAAGCGGGCAAAGCAGCGCGCGCCGTTGCCGCACTGCTCGACCTCGGAGCCGTCGGAGTTGAAGATCCGGTAGCGAAAATCCACGTCCGGATTGCTCGGCGCTTCGACCAACAGCAGCTGATCGAAACCGATGCCGGTGTGCCGATCGCCCCATTGCTTGGCGTGCTTGGGCAGGATGTGCGCGTGCTGGCTCACGAGGTCCAGCACCATGAAGTCGTTGCCCAGGCCATGCATCTTGGTAAAACGCAGCAGCATGGGCTTACTCCGGCAGCAGGCTTTCGCCGGCAAACAGCTCAGTCACGGTTTCGCGACGACGCACTTCAAAGGCCTGGTCGCCATCGACCAACACTTCGGCGGTACGGCCGCGGGTGTTGTAGTTCGAGCTCATGACGAAGCCATAGGCACCGGCCGAATGCACGGTCAGCAGATCACCCTCGGCCAGCGCCAGCTCGCGCTCCTTGGCCAGGAAGTCGCCGGTTTCGCAGATCGGGCCGACGATGTCGTAGGTGCGCGCTGCGCCGTCACGGGGCTGCACGGCCTTGACGTCCATCCAGGCCTGATACAGGGCAGGGCGGATCAGGTCGTTCATCGCCGCGTCGACGATGGCGAAGTCTTTGTGTTCGGTGTGCTTGAGGTATTCGATGCGGGTCAGCAGCACGCCAGCGTTGGCGACAATGAAACGGCCCGGTTCGAACATCAGCGCCAGGTCGCGACCGGCGATGCGCTCACGCACGGCCTTGATGTAATCGCCAGCCAGTGGCGGCTCTTCATCGCGATAACGCACGCCCAGACCGCCACCCAGATCCAGGTGACGCAGGTGGATGCCGCAGTCGCCCAGGCGATCGACCAGATCCAGCAGGCGATCCAGCGCATCGACGAAAGGTGCGAGGGTGGTCAACTGCGAGCCGATGTGGCAATCGACACCGATCACTTCCAGGTTAGGCAGCTGGGAGGCGCGGACGTAGACGTCTTCGGCATCGGCAATGGCGATGCCGAACTTGTTCTCTTTCAGGCCCGTGGAAATGTACGGGTGGGTGCCGGCGTCGACGTCCGGGTTCACACGCAGGGACACCGGGGCGCGCTTGCCCATCTCGGCGGCCACGATCTGCAGGCGTTCCAGCTCGTCGGTGGACTCGACGTTGAAGCAATGCACGCCGACTTCCAGCGCACGACGCATGTCGTCACGGGTCTTGCCGACGCCGGAGAAGACGATCTTGTCCGCCTGACCGCCCGCGGCCAGCACACGCTCAAGCTCGCCACGGGAAACGATGTCGAAACCGGCGCCCAGACGCGCCAGGACATTGAGGACGCCCAGGTTGGAGTTGGCTTTGACGGCGAAGCAGACCAGATGCGGCATGCCGCTCAAGGCGTCGGCGTAAGCGCGGTACTGCGCTTGGATGTGGGCTCGGGAGTAGACATAGGTCGGCGTGCCGAAACGCTCGGCGATGGCAGACAATGCAACTCCTTCCGCGAACAGCTCACCGTCGCGGTAGTTGAAGGCGTCCATGGTCAGTCCCTAGTAGGTCGAGTGCTTGTGCGAGTGCGATGAGTTGTCGGCGCCCGGTGCATTGGACGTTTCACCATCAGGCAGGTACAGGGGACCTTTTTGACCGCAGGCAGAGACCAGGCACGCAACAGCGAGGAGCGCGGCCAGGGAGGAAATCAGGCGCTTCATGGCGAAATCCTTTGTATAAGCATTAATTGCGCCCGAGTATACCGACCACCCGACAGATTGCCTATGCGCCACGGCTCCCGTCCGGCGGGGCTTTGACGCAAGCACCGGATATGTGGGCGATGGCCGCGTATTTTTTGGCGCGGCAGGCGGCTACTGGGCGGGTATGCTTTGCAATTGGCCGGAAGCGACCGTATCGTGCGTCGCTGCGCCATCCGTAGACACTTTCGAGGTTCCTGCAATGAGTTTGACCGAAGCCCGCTTTCACGACCTGGTCGATGCCACTCAAGAAAGACTTGAGGATATCTTCGACGAGAGCGACCTGGATCTGGACCTTGAGAGTTCGGCCGGTGTGCTGACCGTGAAATTCGAAAACGGCACTCAATTCATCATCAGTCGTCAGGAACCGCTGCGTCAGTTGTGGTTGGCAGCGCCTGCCGGTGGCTTCCACTTCGACTACGACGAAGCCGAAAAGCGCTGGGTGTGCGACAAGACCGAAGAGCTGCTGGGGGAGATGCTTCATCGTCTGACCTTGAAGCAGGTCGGCGTTGAGGTCGAGTTCGACGCTGTCGACGGTCACGAAGACGGCAATCGCCAGTGACCAACGCCGCACCGGTCAAAGCCGCAAAACCGCTGTTCAGCAACGTCAGCCCGGCGGTCCCGTCGCCGTGCATCAGTGTGTGTCGGCTCGATGAGCAGAAAGTCTGCACAGGATGCTGGCGCCACGTCGAAGACATCCGCGAGTGGCGCGCCGCCACGGATGAGCGCAGACGCGAGATCGTGCGCGAGGCGGAGCAGCGTCGGGCACAGTGTTGATTTGATGGCTGTATTCGTACCTGTGGAGGTGAGCACGCTCACTCCCACAGTTTCAACTGAATCGCCAAATCGCACAGCTCAAGCCTCATCCATCGCATCATTCAGCGACTTCTCAAGCTCGGCCTTGTAGCGCAGGTACAGGATCGTTTCGCCTCGCGTGTCCGCCAGAATCCCTGACAAATCCAGATCCGTGATGTAGCAGCGATAGCGTTGCGGCTCGCTGCGCTGATCGAGAATCTGCCGCGCGACGACGCTGAACAACTGCTCACCGAATTCCAGCTCGGAAAACTCCATGCCATCGCAATACAGCGTGACGCTGACCTGCCCCGGCGAGGCTTCCTCGACGATGGCCTGTACGTCGTAGAAGGGCTTGTCGGTGGGCATGACGGGGCCCAGACGCTGCTCGATGCGCCGCGCGCGGCCGGCGCCGTCCGGGGTGATGCGGTAATAGAGGGTTTCCAGCGTCGACGGGTCGAGCGGGTTATCCAGCGACAACAACGCCCCGCGGCGGTACATCAGCGATTGCAAAAAGCGCTGCAACGGCACCAGCAGGCTCGGTTCGTCGTGGTAAGGCAGGCGCTGATGCCACAGGGCGTTGTGCTCGTCGAGCACGTACACATCGGCGTTGGGCTCGTTGATCCGGTAGAACACCTGAATGCATTCGGGCTGGCCATGGGGAACGATCAGCGACAGATCGCTGTCGTCGAGCGCCTGCGGGTCCAAGTGAATCGGGCTGTAGGCGGGCAGTTCTTCGCCCAGGTATTCGTACAGCGCAGGCAGGTTTTCGAGCTTGATGTGGCTGACCTGGCCCGGCGTCATTTCCAGCACGTGATAGTGGTGCTGAACCTGAATCAGATAGCGATGATTCAACTGCCGGGACAGCAGCAGTTGCGCGGTATTGACCAGTTCCTCGACCCGTTGGGCAATCGCTGGCGCGCGGTTGTGGCAGAAGCAGCGCACGCGAATCACCGGTTTGGGCTGCGTTTCGGGCAGGTTGTTGAGCAGTTCGGTCAGGCAGTCGAACAGCGCGTGAGGGCCATCGAAACGGTTGACCAGCACCTCGTTCCAACTGTTGAGGGTGAGCTGGTCGAAGGTCAGCACCAGATTTTCCCGAACCCCTGCGTAACTCAGCGAGTCGGTGCGCTCGGTGGTCATCAGGATGTTCAGGTCCTTGTGGTGCTTGAGCGGATCGACGCCGACGTTCACCAGCAGCAGGATTTCCTTGGGCACGCTCGGGCGCAGCAGGGCCTCATCGGACACCATTCCCAGTGGCATTGGAATGCTTTGCTGCAGCGCGCCTTGCAGGTTGAACAGCTCGAATTCGGTCAGGTCACTCGCGCCCGGATGCAGCGCCAGGCGCGTGCTGCCGTCGATGACGTTGTTGCGATGGCACCAGGCGAGCAGTTCCAGCAGCTCGCGGCTGCGCTTGATCGGCGCGAAGGACTCCCACTCATGGGGGCCCAGATTGCCGTTGAACAGGCCCCACTGATACTTGCCGGGCTCGCGCTTGTTGGGCGATTGCACCAGGGTCAGGGTGTCCTCGGCCAGGTCCGGCGCGATGCCCGGATTGACGAACTCGACCTTGCCCGCCTTGCGCTCGAACGCCGCGTACAGGCGACGGCCCAGCAGGTTGAGGTCGCGTTTGTTGATTGAGTTGACGGTGTTCTGCGTGCGGGCGAACTGGGTCAGAAAGCGATAGCTGTAGTTGAGCTCGCTGACCAGCGCGCGGCGCTCACTGGCCACCTGGCGCACTTTCCACTGGCTGCGGCTGTCGAGCAGGGCCAGCTGGCGTTCGTCCCATTGCCATTCCTTGGCCAGCCGCTCCAGCAGCAAACGCTGCCAACTGGTGGTGCGCTGGCGCGGCAGGCCGGTGAGCTTTTTGTTCACCTTCAGGTACAGGCTGCGGCGCACCAGCTCCAGCCGCTCAGGCTCGCCCCGGGCGAGCAGGTATTCCTCGATGCGGCGGTAAACCATCATGTACGGGTCAAGCTCGTCGAGGTCCACCCTATTGGCGAAGACCTCCTTCTTCAGGCGCATGCTCAGGCACTGCACCTGGGGGTGCTCGCTGGCGTAGGCCTCGGTCAGCAGGAGTTTGAGCACTGACTTGTAGGGCGATTCGATGCCCTTGAACAGCTGCCAGAGACCCGCGCCGAAGAATTCTCCGGGTGGAATGTGGGACATGTTCCCGAGGTCGAGCACTTCGTCTTCGCGAATGAAGCGCTTGGACAGCAGCGTGTGGGTGTACTCGGCGTAACGCGCTTCTTCGTACACCGGCACCAGCCACCAGATCGGCGTGCGGCCGGCCAGCCAGATGGCCGTGCGGTAAAACTCGTCGAGCAGCAGGTAATGCTGGGTTGTTCCGCAATCCTCGCCGCCCAACTGCGCGTCCCGCTCGCCGAGTACGAAGCGTGGAGGGTCGATCAGGAAGAAATGCGCCTCCGCGCCCATGGTCGCGGCCCAGGTTTCCAGCGCCTGACACTTTTTGCGCAACTCAAGCACGGCGTCGGGCGAGACGTCTGTGTCGTGGCAGATCCATACGTCCATGTCGCTCTGATCGGCCTGGGCCAGGGTCCCGAGGCTGCCCATCAGGAAGATCCCGTGGATCGGCTGGGGCGAGTTTGTCCGACGCGGTTTGTAGGAAAACGAGCGGGTCAGGCGTTGCGCTTCGGCCAACGCCTGGGCATCCGGCTCGTAGTTCGAGACCCCGGCAGGCGTGGTGCCCGAGACGTAGCCCGGCAGCAGCGGATGGTTGACGTGGAAGAACAGCGGCAACAGGGCCAGTACCGATTGCTGGCGTGTGGACAGGCCCTCGTTGGCGCGACCCAGCCGCCCTTCATTGAGGGTCAGGAAACGGTTGCGCAACTGGCTGAGGACCTTGCGGTCGATGCCCTCATCCAGATCGGGGCGAATCTCGGAACTACGGATCATCGCGTCTCAAAGCCGACGAACGGCACTGCTGGGGTGATGAGCAAGGCGACAGTCAGGAAAGGTCCAGCAGCAGACGGCTGTGGCACAGCGGCTGTGTGTATTTTTTCTGGCGCCAGATTTTTATCGGCGCAGCATCTGA
>CAURWS010000030.1:0-14284 GCA_963528485.1 uncultured Pseudomonas sp.
CAGTGCTGATTGTCAGTCTGGTGTTTCTGGTGCTGCTGACCTTGCTCGCCACTTCATCCATGCAGAACGCCACGCTTCAGGAAAAAATGACCGGCAGTCTCGCCCTGCGCGGTGCTTCGTTTCAGATGGCGGAGTCGGTGTTGCGAACGGCTGAGGCGCGCCTGCGAATTCCCGGATATTCACAGCCCCAGTGCGCAACCCCCAACAACTGCTTGCCCCCGCCGGAAGCCTTGACCCTCGTTGCTCGCGGTTCAGCCGGAGCCTCCGGGGTGACGTGGATGGCAAGCGAGGGCGGGTTCTACGGCATTCAATACCTGGGGGAAACGCTGGACCCCGCAGGCGGCGGGATACCTGAGCAGTCATACCCGCTGTACCGCGTGACCGCCATAGGCATTCAGGGGGTATCGAGAACGGTGCTGGAAAGCGTTCACACCGGCGAAAAACGCATCCTGTGGCGCCAGCGGCAATGAGGGCAGACAGATGACTGAGCGAGGTTTCACTCTGGTCGAACTGCTCATCGCAGTCGCCATCATCGCGATTCTCGCGTCAGTGGCGTATCCGGCCTACTCCGAACACACCCGCAAAGCCCGTCGCGCAGAAATCGCGATGCTGTTGATCGAAGAAGCTCACAAGCTTGAGCGCTTTTATTCTCGGGCGGGGCAATATCACAACGCAGTCGGGCCGCCAGCGTTGGAACGCGAGGTTTCCTCGGGCAACGGGTTCTATGCAATCAATGCCGTTCGTGCCGAGCGAACGTTCGTGCTGACGGCGACGCCTGTTGCTGGCGCATCGATGAGTGGCGATAAATGCGGCGGGTTCGTTCTGGATCAGACTGGGCGGCGTGATAATGAGGACCTGTCAGACAATGCCAGTGTTGAGTTTTGCTGGGGGCGCTGATTTCGATCCTGTCCGCGACCCTTTGGGAAAATGTGCGCTCGACGGGCGCTCATCGGGCAAAAACAACCACACATCACTCCGATAAATTTCGACACAATCTGGTGCCGTATAGTCTCTTTATTAAGGAGACGTTAAATGCCCAGACAGTATCGGGGTTTTACGCTAATCGAGTTGTTGGTCACTGTCACGCTGATAGGCATTCTAGCGGTCATAGCAGTCCCCAACTTTCGCGACGCCATACAAAAATCCAGGGCGGACACCGAAGTCAGCGATTTTCAGCGGGCTCTGAACTACGCGCGGCTTGAGGCGATCACCCGTGGCGTCGGCACTACCGTTAAACCGTCCGCGGCCAGCGCTGCCTGGACCTCTGAGCTTAACGTCGTACTTGCGGCGGATAACGCTCAGGTCTTGCGGGTCATTCCCGCCATGAGCACTGGCGCTTCGCTGGATATTCCCAGTTCGGTGACGGCCATCAGTTTCAACAATCTGGGCGGTCTGATTACCCCGTCGGTGGCACTTACCATTACCTATACCCGTGGCACCAACACCCGGACGCTGGCCATCTGTCTGAACGGAAGAATTGTGTTGAACGGAGTCTGTAATGCGACCTGATCATCGGGGTAGACAATCGGGCATGACACTCATTGAGGTGCTGATATCGGTGCTGATCCTGGGCATTGGATTGCTGGGCGCTGCGGCCATTCAGCTCAATGCCTTGAAGTACACCGACAGTTCGACGATGACCAGTCAGGCAAGCTTCATCGCCTACGACATGATGGACAGGATTCGCGCCAACGTAGATGGGAACTCCGCGTCCAATGGCGTCACCGATGTGCTGTCGACGTATGCCATTTCCGCCACCGGCGTAGCCCCAGCGGCAACCCTGACCAACGCGCGCGCCCAGGATCTGGCCGATTTCAAGGCCAACATTCTGGCATTCGGTGGAGCAACGGCGACCGGTAGTATCGTAGTGGTCAAACCGGTGGTGACGATCACTATCACCTGGGATGACACTCGCGCCACTAATGCCAACGAGGCGGTGCGCGGCACTAACCCTGCAACCACGCGCACGTTCGCAATCAGCTCGCGCATTGGCGTTAATGCGGTGACCCCATGAAGAACAGATCCAGAGGCTTTGGCCTGGTCGAAATCATGGTCGCTTTAGTTTTGGGGCTGGTCGTCGTGGCCGGGATCATCCAGATATTCATTTCTACCAAAACCACTTATCAGGCCCAGAGTACAGCCGGCCGCATGCAGGAAGATGCCCGATTCGTGCTCAGCAAGCTCATGCAGGAAATTCGCATGACCGGGATGTACGGCTGCCTGAGGTTCGACACGAACCAGATGGAAGGCGCTATCTCGCCACCTTCAAATCTGAGCTATCCGATCCTCTGGGATGCCAGCAAGTCTCAGCTGACCCTGGTGACCGCCGACATTGGCACCACCGGGACGAGCCCGACCTGGACCGTCATTTCGGACTGTCGCACCTTCTCGCAGGTTTATCTCGGCGCCAGGGCCGCGACCTCCAGCCAGACCGCCTTTGCGCTTCGACAGCTGGTCTACACATTGACGGGGAATCAGCTGACCGTGCGAGACGGGCTGACCGGCACCGCACAGATACTGGCCGACAACGTCACTGCTTTCAACGTGACTTTCGGGATTACCGGCTCGCCGATGAGCTACACCAACACGCTGACCAACGCCTCTTCGACGTCAGTGCGTAGCGTGCGACTGACACTCACCCTCAACGATCCTACAGGGCAGGTCCGGGCCCAGACCTATAACGTTGTTGCCGCGTTGAGGAACAGGTTTTGAAGAGGATAACCATCACCTCACGTCGTTTTGCAGACGGGCAGATAAGTCGATCCAAGCAATCGGGGATGGCGCTCATCGTCAGTCTGGTGTTTCTGCTGCTTCTGACGTTGCTTGGCGTTTCCTCAATGCGCAATGCCAGCCTTCAAGAAAAAATGGCCGGCAGCGTTTCCCTGCGTAACCTGTCGTTCCAGACAGCAGAAGCCGTTCTGCGTCTGGGCGAGTCCTCTATCCAGAACTCCGGTTTTTCTCTGGCGGTTTGCAGCAATGCCACCTGCCTGCCTCCGCCTGAGTCGGCAAAGATCACGAGCGCAGGTGTCTATTCAGGAGCCGGGTCAAGTTCGGGGCTTCCCTGGCTGGCAGCGGGCAACGGTTTTTATCTGATCCAGAATCTGGGGACGACCGGCTCGCCCGTGACGACGCCGCCGTCATGCCAGTCCTCGTCGTCCTTTACCCTGTACCGCGTTACGGCCGTTGCTATCCAAGGAACGTCGACAACCGTGCTGGAGAGCATCTATGCGAAATGCAGTTCGTAGTTTTTTTCGCCGTAGTTGCCGGTATCTGTTGGGAGTGCTTTTGGCGTTGTACGTCACTGCGCCCGCCTACGCATTCACCCCGGCCCAGTTTCCTCTGTTGAGTGCATCAGCCGTGGCGCCGAACCTGATGCTGCTGGTGGACAATTCAGGGAGTATGAATCACGTCTTGAGGGATGCTGCGTATAACAACAGCACCAACTACGGCAGCGTTTATGACAATGACTACCGGTGTGGCTTTTTCAGTTGTACTTACTCGCAGGGCAGTCAGTTTGTCGGGGAGAACATAGCTGTCTCCAGCTTTTCACGAGGCAGTTGCTCCAATGGCTACTACATGTTCTTTACCAACGCATTGACCAGCTACTGTTTGAAGCTGCCGACGCCTTCAGGCACATCCACGCTTTACAGCTCCAATTACCTCGCCTACCTGATTTCTATCACGGGTGCTCTGCGGGTAAGGGATTTTACGGTCAGCACTATTCCTCAGCAGTCTCGCATCTCGGCGGCCATTGATGTCGCCACTGACCTGATCACCAGCAATCGCTCAATCCGTACGGGGCTTGCGGTCCTCAACCCGACTTCCGGCAGTGTGATCAGCTATCCGGTGAGTGATATTTCCACCTCCGATACGACGAACAATTTCAACAAACTCAAAGCGGCCATTGCAGCCCTGACTGCGAACGGCGGTACTCCTCTGGCGGAAACGTATTACGACATCACCCGCTACTTTCGCGGGATGTCTTCGTTCTATACCCGCAACACCAACTACACGAGTCCCATCCAGTACCGCTGCCAGAAGAACTATGGCGTTGTGATTACTGATGGTCTGCCTTCGACGGACTCCTCGTTCCCCTCTAAGGGGCAGGATCCCGCCGACCCCGACGGCCGACTGCCGAACTGGGACGGTAATCTGGCCAATGACGGGCCAAGGACGGGCTCGAACGCCGACGGTGACACGCTTTACCTCGATGATCTGGCGCTCTTCGCCTATGACACGGACATGCGCACCAACACCAGCACACCGGCGCTGGATAACGCTGGCAAAAGTTGGGATAACGCAGGCTTCGTCAAACAGAACCTTTCAACCTACACCGTGGGTTACACCGTCTCCAACCAGATGCTCATTGATGCGGCATCCTACGGCCATGGCGCTTATTACCAGGCCAACGGCAGTGACGCGCTGAGCGACGCCCTGAACGCGGCGCTAAACGACATCAACTCCAAAGCAGGTTCCGGCGGCGGTGGAGCGGCGAGTTCAAGCACGCTTCAGGCAGGCACCCGCTTTTATCAGACGTTGTACGACCCGACGGATTGGCACGGTACGGTTCGGGCCTATACACTCGATTCGACCACCGGCGCGCTGAGCGCATCTCCAGTCTGGACGACCGACAACAAGATAACCGCCGCGGCCACAGCGCCTGTTTACGAGTCCTGGAGCACCAGCGGGACAGGGTCGGTCATCTCCCTCAACTTCTCAAGCTTTTCACCGGCGCAGCAACTTGTGCTCACCAACAGTGCGCCAACGGTACCCTCAGGTATAACCGGCGCCGATCTGATCCAGTGGACCAAAGGGGTCAACAAGGCGGGTCTGCGCACTCGCAATCTGTTGCTGGGGGATATTCTCAACTCCCCGCTGGCTACGGCGTTTCCTACAGCTCAAACCGCAACGGACCTTCAGGGCGATAGCACCTACACCAACTATCTGGCCTACAAGGCGGTGAACATGAATCCCAGTCTGCTGGCCAACGCCAACGACGGTTTCGTGCATGTGATCAACGCCGATGACGGTACGCAGCGTTACGCCTACATGCCCTCATCGGTACTGCCCTCCATTGCCACTATTGCATCGACCGACTACGGCGTGTCCAAGCATAAGTTCACCGTGGACGGTCAGGTGGCCGTCTTCGATACTCAGGTCAGCGCAGGCGGCACCTGGCAGACTGTGGCCGTGGGCGGAATGGGCGCGGGGGGTAAATCCTTTTATGCCTTGCGACTGTTCGACGCCAGTGGGTCGAACACCATCAGAGCGCTGTGGGAAATCAGAGCGCCGGACACCAGCACGCCTTCCAACGACTTTAACGATCTGGGGTACGCCTACGCCAAGCCCGAGGTGGCTCGAATGTCGGGGGGCACAGGTATCGTTGTGATCGGCAACGGCTACGGGAGCTTCACCGGCACGGCAGCCTTGTTCGTGCTTAATGCGCAGACAGGCGCATTGATCAGAAAGATCACGGTGCCGGTGGCGCCGGGAGAAACCGATAACGGCTTGTCTTCCGTGAGACTGGTGGTCAACTCGCAGAACGTGGTTCAGGCTGCGTATGCTGGCGATCTGAAAGGGCATCTCTGGAAATTCGATCTGAGCGCTGCCAGCCCGACGGCCTGGAGCGTAGCCTTCGGCGGCAGCGCTTTGTTCACAGCACCCCGGGGCGCGGTTACCACGACTGTTAACGGCGTGACCACCACAGCCAATCAGCAGCCGATCACTGCGCAGCCGCTGGTTCTGGATCACCCTCTGAACGGCAAGCTGATCTACGTCGGTACCGGAAAATTCAATGAAATTTCAGACAAGACCACCACCGCTCAACAGGATTTCTATGCTATCTGGGATGCCACCGGCGGGACCGGTGGGATCGTGGAGGGCAACCTGCAGCAGCAGTCGGTCGGCGGCTCGGTCATACAGGGTGGCAACACCTACTACACAACGAGCAATAACGATGTAGATTGGGCGACCAAGAAGGGTTGGTACTTGCCGTTGGCGACCACTGATCCATTCCTGGGCGAGCGGATCATCTACCCTGCGCAAACCAGCCGCGGGCGGATCATCTTCACAACGGCGGCAGTGAATTCCAGCGACCCTTGCGAAAGTACCGGGACCGGGCGTCTTTTCGAACTCGATGCGGCAACCGGCAGCATGCTCACCTATCCGGTGCTGGACACCAATGGCGATGGCGATATCACGTCCTCGGACATCAAAGTCGGCGGTATCTCCATCGGGACGGGTATCCCGAATCTTGCTTCCATTGTGAACGGCACCAACGGGGCGAACGACAACAAATATTTGCTTGATTCCAGCGGCGGTACTCCCACCAAATTGCTGGAAAAGGGCGGTACTGCCAACGTGTACCAACGCATCATGTGGCGACAGATTCAGTAGGAAGACGACCTATGCAAAGAAGTTCGGCAGGCTTTACGCTCATCGAGCTGATGATCACCGTGGCGATCATCGGCATCCTTGCGGCCATCGCTTATCCCAGTTACACCGAATACGTGAAGAAGACACGCAGGGCCGAGATCGCCGAGGTGCTGACGGAGCAAGCTCAGACGCTGGAACGCAGTTACTCGAAAAACAATGGCACGTATTCAGGCACGACCGGCCTTTCCACCGGCAATGCTTACTATACGATTACCTCGACCGTTAACGCGCAGGACTTTACGCTGACGGCCGCTCCGATCAGTACGGCAATGATGAACAATGACAAATGCGGAAGCTTTGTCATCACCAACACAGGAGCCAGAAGTAATAACAACTTGGCGACGGGCACTACAAGCGCGACCTGCTGGGGCCGTTAGTCTCATTGACTCGATAACGGGCTGATTATGTCCAGGCAACACGTAATAATCGTCGGTGGTGGCGTCATCGGTCTGTTGACTGCCTTCAATCTTGCTGCAAAGGTTCAGAGCGTTGTTCTGCTCGATCGCTCGGGCGTCGGGCAGGAGTCCTCTTGGGCGGGCGGGGGCATTGTGTCGCCGCTTTACCCTTGGCGTTACAGCCCGGCGGTGACCGCGCTGGCGCATTGGTCGCAGGATTTTTATCCACAGCTGGGCGAGCGATTGCTCCACGCGACCGGGATCGATCCTGAGGTCCACAAGACCGGCCTGTACTGGCTGGATCTGGACGATGAGAAAGAAGCGCTAGAGTGGGCCGCGCGGCTGAACCGGCCATTGGTGTCGGTGGATATTTCAGCGGTCTACGATGCCGTGCCGGTGATGGGCGGCGGCTATTCTCGCGCCATTCACATGGCCGATATCGCCAATGTGCGTAACCCGCGTCTGGTGAAATCCCTCAAAGCCGCGTTGTTGGCGATGTCTAACGTGACCATTCACGAGCAGTGCGAAGTCAGCGATTTCGTGCGCGATGGCGACAGGATCATCGGTGTAACCACTCCCGATGGCGACCTGCTCGGCGACTGCGTGGTGTTGGCCGCAGGGGCCTGGAGCGGTGATCTGCTCGGCAAGCTTGGGCTTGAATTGCCGGTGGAACCGGTGAAAGGCCAGATGATTTTGTACAAGTGCGCGTCGGACTTTTTGCCGAGCATGATCCTCGCCAAAGGCCGCTACGCGATCCCTCGTCGCGACGGGCACATCCTCATCGGCAGCACGCTGGAACACGAAGGCTACGACAAGACCCCGACCGCCAATGCGCTGGAAAGCCTCAAGGCCTCGGCGGTCGAGCTGATCCCCGCTTTGGCTGACGCCGAAGTGGTCGGCCACTGGGCGGGGCTGCGTCCGGGGTCTCCCGAGGGGATTCCCTTCATCGGCCCAGTGCCGAATCACCAAGGTCTGTGGCTGAACTGCGGGCACTTCCGCAACGGCCTGGTGCTGGCGCCGGCGTCGTGTCAGTTGCTGACGGATCTGTTAGTGGGGGATGCGCCGGTGATTGATCCCGCGCCGTATGCGCCGCATGGGCGGTTGCGTAGTCAAGCGCCTTCCAGCCGTTAATCCGGGAGGATGATCGTTCCCAAATAGGGAGCGATCGTTCCCATTTTGGGAACTCTTTGAGCGTCTATTCCAACCCCAACTTCTTCAACCGATACCGCATCGACCTGAACGTCAGGTTCAGGCGCTGGGCCGCTGCCGTTCTGTTCCAGCGTGTTTCTTCCAAGGCCTGGAGGATGAGCTTGCGCTCGATGCTTTCCAGATAGTCTTCCAAGTTATCGATATCGGCGAGGCTCGGGCCGTTTTGCTCGTTGCTGGCGACAGGTTCGGCCAAACGCAGGTCATCGGCGTTGATCTGGTCGTTTTCGCAGAGGGTGTACGCCCGTTCGAGCATGTTTTCCAGCTCGCGAACGTTGCCTGGGAAGCGGTAAGCCTTTAGTGCGGTCATTGCCTGTGGCGCCAGGCGGGCAGGGGGCTGGCTGGCGCTTTCGGCCAGGCGGCGCAAGACGTTGTTGGCGATCTCTTCGATGTCTTCGCGGCGTTCGCGCAGGGGCGGGACGCGCAGTTCGATGACGTTGAGGCGGTAGTACAGGTCCTGGCGGAAGCGTTGAGCGGCGACTTCGACACCCAGATCCTTGTGGGTGGCGCAGAGTACGCGCACGTCGACCACGTGTTCCTGCTGGCCGCCGACCGCTCGCACGGACTTTTCCTGAATCGCGCGCAGCAGTTTGACCTGCATGGCCAGCGGCAGGTCGGCCACTTCATCGAGAAACAGCGTGCCGCCGTTGGCTGCCTGAAACAGGCCGGGTTTGTCTTCGTGGGCGCCGGTAAAGCTGCCTTTGCGATGGCCGAAGAATTCGCTTTCCATCAGTTCTGTAGGAATCGCGCCGCAGTTGACCGGGACGAATGGCTTATCGATGCGCGGGCCTTGTTCGTGAATGAGCCGCGCGACCAGCTCTTTGCCGCTCCCCGACTCGCCACTGATGTAAATCGGCGCCTGGCTGCGCGCCAACTTGCCGATCTGCTTGCGCAGCGCCTGCATGGGCGGGGAGTTGCCGAGCAGCCGGTTGTCGATGCTGTTCTCGTTGGAGGGCGTGGTGTGCAGGCGCAACGCGCTGCTGACCAGTTCGCGCAGGCGGCCCAGGTCCACCGGTTTGGTGAGGAAGTCGAAAGCGCCCGCTTTCAAGGCATGGATGGCGGTGTCGAGGCTGCCAAACGCTGTGATCATCGCCACGGGCACCTGGGTGTGGCGCTTCTGAATGTGCTGCACAAGCTCCAGGCCGTTGCCGTCGGGCAGGCGCATGTCGGTCAGGCACAGGTCGAACGGCTCGCGGGCCAGCCAGTCCTGGGCTTCCTTGACGTTGCGCGCGCTGCGCGTGTCCAGCTTCATGCGCCCGAGGGTGATCTCCAGCAGCTCGCGAATGTCTGGCTCATCGTCGACGATCAGGATCTTTTGCCGTTGGCTCATCTTCAACTCAATTTGAACGGATGGGCGAAGGTGATCCGCATGCAGCTGCCGCCACCTTCCCGTGGTGTGTAATCCAGGTTCGCCTGATTGCTTTCGCACAATTCCCGCGAAAGGTACAGGCCAAGTCCCGTTCCTTTGCTTTCAGTGGTGAAAAAGGGCTCGAATATTTTCGTCAGGTGCTCGGTGGCCACGCCTGGCCCGTCGTCCAACACTTCAAGGCTGGGCAAGTCGCTCTGAACATCGTGAAACAACCTTAGCCAGACTTGCGCGCGCTCATGCATCTGGCCGCTGTAGCGCAGGCCGTTCTGCACAAGATTGGTCATGACTTGCTGCAGCTGTTCGGCGTCCATGCGCGTGGTGAGGGTGCCAAAGCCGACCTCCAGATGGACGAACTGCTCGGCAGGCAGGTTGCTGCGCAGGTCGCTGACGAAGTGTTCGAGCCACTGCCGCAGGTCGAGCAGGTGAGGTTCGGTCTGACGTCGGCGGGACAGCTGCAAGACGTTCTCGATCACCAGATTCATCCGTCGCGATTGATCTTGAATGATTTGACTGAGACGCCGGTCCGGGCTGGTCAGTTCCTCGGACTCCAGCAGCAGCTGCGCCGCATGGCTGATCGCGCCCAGAGGGTTGCGAATCTCGTGGGCGATGCCGGCGGTCAGCCTGCCGAGCGCTGCGAGCTTGAGCTGTTGGGCCTGCTGGGAGATTTGCGACAGGTCGTCGAGGAACACCAGCGTGTGGCGCTGATTGCCGCGGCTCAGGGCGATGAACCCTGGACGCAGGACCGGGCCGATGGAAGAAGTGGTCATGCTGCGCGGCGCCATGGAAGAGTTGATCTGCCATTGGCGCAGGCGCTCGACCAGTTGCGGCGAGTAGGGGTCGATAATTTCGCCCAGCAGGTGCTCATGGCCCAGCAGGGTCAGGGCGCTGTGGTTGGCCAGCAGCACCTTGTGATTGGCGTCCAGCACCAGGATGCCGGTACGCATGCGTTCCAGAATCAGCGCGTTGAGTTCTTCGAGGTTGTCGACGTCGGCAGCACGTTTTTCTGCGATGTCCTCGCTGACCTGCAGGCGTCTGGCCAGGGTCTGCACCAGCAATGCGGCGGCGAAGCACAAGGCACCCAGGGAGCCTGCCTGGACGAAGTGATTCACCGCCGCAGGCTTGTTGTAGCTGATGTAGAACGTCAGGTAGATGATGCCAATGGCCGAAATGGCGGCGATCAACAACCCGGCGCGCTTGCGCAGCAGCACATTACTGATCGCCACCGAAGCCACGATGAGGTTGCCCAGACCACTGGGAGCGCCGCCGCCGGCATAGAACAGCGCGCAGAGCATAAAGGCGTCGGTTATGGCCAGGGTGAAAAGCGGCCCCTGATGGCTGGGTCGCTCGAGCAGCACGACCACCAGAATGTTGAACACCAGGTACAGCCAGCATCCGGTGCGGAACAGTTCGATGTCGGCCAGGTCGAGCAGTTCGGCATCCAGGCTGCTGGAAATCAGCAGCACCAGCAAGATGCCGATGCTCAGGCGGTAGAGGTGATACAGCCGCACGATGCGCTGGGCCTGAGGGGTGGCCAGCGACAGGGTTTCAGCGGTCACGTGCCGCAGGGCCCTGTAGGCGGTGTGCCTCGGTGCAATACCATTGCGGGCCCTGGCTCAAGGCGCGATCGCGCGGCACATGCACGCCACACTGGGCACAACGCACCATGGGCGCTGCGTCGATTTCAGGCGCAGCCGGTTTGGGGCGTGGCGCAGGGCCTTTGGTCAGGCGTTTGAAGAACCAGATCGCCGCCATGATCAGGGCGACCCACATAATCAAGCGAATCATGTTTATCAGCTTAGTCAGTGAAGATGCCGCAGTGTAGCCAACGCGCTGACGGGCGCACAGTGATGCTCGCCGCTATCGGGTGTCGGAAATGAAAAAGAGGCCCCGTAGGACCTCTCTTCGAGTGACGCAGGCAGCGTGACTGTGATCAGTCGAACAGGCCGAAGGTCATGTAGCTGAAGATCGAGCGGCTTTTAGGGGTGCCGTCGTCGTCAGCGTTTTTCTCTTCTTCTTTCTGGTTCTCAGGCAGCAAGTCGGCCGGAATCGCTTCCTTGGCGTCCTGGTACTGCTTGATCACGTCCTGGTTGGCGCGGGTTTCTCCCGGCGGCAGCGGCGGACGGCTTTCGATCAGGCCCAGAGTCGCCTTGGACAGCCACGAACGGTTGTCAGGATCCGGGGTGCGGGCTTCGAACTTGCCATCGGCCAGTTGCGGGTGATCCGGGTAGTTGGCTTTCAGGACTTGCAGGCTGGTGTCGGCCAGATCGTCCAGGTGCAGACGCTGGTAGCCTTCGACCATTACCGCCAGGCCGTCGCCGACCGATGGGGTTTCCTGGAAGTTTTCCACCACGTAACGGCCGCGGTTCACGGCAGCGACGTAGGCCTGACGGGTCAGGTAGTAGTCAGCCACGTGGATTTCGTAGGCGGCCAGCAGGTTGCGCAGGTAGATCATGCGCTGCTTGGCATCCGGTGCGTAGCGGCTGTTGGGGTAGCGGCTGGTCAGCTGGGCGAACTCGTTGTACGAGTCGCGGGCAGCACCCGGGTCGCGCTTGGTCTGATCCAGCGGCAGGAAGCGCGCAATGATGCCCACGTCCTGGTCGAACGAAGTCAGGCCTTTGAGATAGTAGGCGTAGTCGACGTTCGGATGCTGCGGGTGCAGACGAATGAAGCGCTCGGCTGCGGACTTCGCAGCTTCAGGCTCGCCATTCTTGTAGTTGGCGTAGATCAGCTCCAGCTGCGCCTGGTCGGCATAGCGACCGAACGGGTAGCGGGATTCCAGCGCCTTGAGTTTCTCGGTGGCGCTGTTATAGCTGTTGTTGTCCAGATCGGCCTGCGCCTGCTGGTACAGCTCGACTTCACTGAGGTTTTCGTCGATGACTTCTTTCTTCGAAGAACAGGCAGCGGTAAGTCCGAGGATGGCTATCAGCAGCAGGTGTTTCACTTGCATGGCGGCTTGCGTCCCTATAACGGCCTGCTGTCTTGCGCAGGACCGTCCTGTTATGATGGGCGCCCCGTGGAACCCCCGGGACAAAAGACGCCGTATTTAACCACAAGCGCACAGCCGAAACCAAAGGCCAGTGCCACCTCCTAGTTTGAGCATGTCTGAGATCATTGAACTTCGCGCAGAGGTGCCGTCCGAATTGGGCGGTCAACGCCTCGACCAGGTCGCCGCCCAACTCTTCGCCGAGCACTCGCGCTCGCGCCTTTCCGCCTGGATCAAAGACGGCCGCCTGACTGTGGACGGAGGCGTTTTGCGCCCGCGTGACATCGTGCACGGCGGCTCGGAACTGGTCCTCAAAGCCGAGCAAGAGGCCCAGGGCGAGTGGGTGGCCCAGGACATCGAACTGGATATCGTCTACGAAGACGACCAGATTCTGGTGATCAACAAACCGGCCGGGCTGGTCGTGCACCCGGCGGCAGGTCACGCTGATGGCACCCTGCTCAACGCCTTGTTGCACCATGTGCCGGACATCATCAACGTGCCGCGCGCCGGTATCGTGCACCGTCTGGACAAGGACACCACCGGTCTGATGGTGGTGGCCAAGACCATTCAGGCGCAGACCCAGCTGGTCACCCAACTGCAGGCCCGCAGCGTCAGACGCATCTACGAGTGCATCGTGATCGGCGTGGTGACTGCCGGCGGCAAGATCAACGCGCCGATCGGTCGTCACGGCCAGCAGCGTCAGCGCATGGCCGTGATGGAAGGCGGCAAGCCTGCCGTCAGCCACTACCGCGTGCTGGAGCGTTTCCGCTCGCACACTCACGTGCGGGTCAAGCTGGAAACGGGCCGAACTCACCAGATTCGCGTGCACATGGCGCACATCAACTTCCCGCTGGTGGGCGATCCGGCCTACGGCGGCCGCTTCCGCATTCCGCCAGCCGCCAGCCAGACCATGGTCGAATCGCTCAAGCATTTCCCGCGTCAGGCCCTGCACGCGCGTTTCCTTGAGCTGGACCACCCGACGACCGGTCAGCGCATGAGCTGGGAATCGCCTCTGCCAGAGGACTTCAACTGGCTGCTGTCGCTGCTCAAGCAGGACCGCGAGGCGTTCATCGGATGAGTGAGTTCGTGACGGACTGGCTGATTCCCGACTGGCCTGCGCCGGTCGGCATCAAAGCGTGCGTCACCACTCGCGCGGGCGGCGTCAGCGTCGCACCGTTCGATACCTTCAATCTGGGCGATCACGTCGACGACGACCCTGCGGCGGTTGCACAGAATCGTTCAAAGCTGACCACCGCCCTGAACGCCCGGCCTGCCTGGCTCAAGCAGGTGCACGGCGTCGATGTCGTCCAGGCTTCGCCCGACCAGGTCATGCAAGCCGATGCCAGCTGGAGCACGACGCCCGGCATCGCCTGCACGATCATGACTGCCGACTGCCTGCCCGCGCTGTTCTGCAACCGGCAAGGCACGCAAGTGGCGGCTGCTCATGCCGGTTGGCGTGGGCTGGCGGCCGGCGTGCTGGAAGCCACGGTCGACAGCTTTGCCGATGCGCCTTCCGAGATTCTCGTCTGGCTGGGGCCGGCCATCGGTCCTCAGGCCTTTGAAGTAGGGGCGGAAGTGCGTGAAGCCTTCATGGCGACCCATCCCGAAACGGCCGAAGCCTTCGTGCCGAGCGTCAATCCCGGCAAGTTCATGGCCGATATCTACCAACTGGCGCGCCTGCGTCTGGCGGCCCATGGCGTGACGGCGGTGTGTGGCGGCGGGCTGTCGACTTACAACGACGAGCGTTTTTTCTCCTATCGTCGCGGCGCGCGCACCGGGCGGTTTGCTTCGCTGGTGTGGATCGACGCGGTCTGAGATTCCCCTTTCTGTCGCAGCACGGCTTGCCGGCGGCAGCGGGCTCAAAAACGCCACCGCCGGCAAGGCGTGCTGCTACAG
>CAURWS010000031.1:0-14278 GCA_963528485.1 uncultured Pseudomonas sp.
ACGTACAGGTGATCGGGCACGGTCTGCACCACATCCGACCAGAAACTCTCGCGCTCCAGCAGCGCCAGCTCGGACTCTTTGCGGCTGGTGATGTCGTTGATGTTGAGGATGACGGCGTTGAAGTCCTGCGGCTGCTCGGGCAGGCGCACCACCAGCCACAGGTGCTGATCCTGGCCCTCTGCGTCGGGCAGCACGATTTCCAGCTCCAGCTGGGGCAGGCCGTCGAGCACAGCGCCGATCAGCTTCACGCCGATGCCCTGACGCGAGCGCGGGCAGCCTTCGATCAGCTGCCGCCAGACGTGCTCGGCGGATTCGGCACGCAGCAGGCCCGATGCCACCTGATTGACCTCGGTAATGCGCAGCTGGTGCAGCAGTTCGGTGAGTTGATCGGGGTGGTTGAGCAGGCGTGTGTCCAGCTCTTCGCTGCTGCTCAGTTGCAGGTGCTTGAGGTACTCGGGCAGCGCCGACAGGTCGAGCACGCACAGCGCAACGCCGGTGCCTTCGAAGATGTCCTTGTAGCGGCGTCGGCTCTCCTGCAGCTGCATCTGGCGACGACGCAGGCTGCGCAGGGCCAGCAGCGGAACGATCGAGCAGAGCAGGGCGATCAGGCATTTGATGATCAGCGGAGCGATCAGCGCCTGACGGGCCTTGCTGGCATCAAACAGGCCGCGCAATTGCCAGTCACTGTTGGTCAGGGGTTCGAGCAGGACGGTCTGGGTATCGGCGCTGTTGGCCTCGTCGCGGTCCGCATCGCCACGGTAGATCAGGCGGCCGGTGGCGCGGCTTTCCAGTTGCCAGGCCGCCTTGTAGTCCTGGTCGCTTTGTCGCGTCAGGGTTTTGAGGGCTTGCGCACTGAGGCGAATGACCCAGTAGCGCGCGTTGTCGCTCCCCGGCTGTCGCACGAACAGATACAACAGCGAGCCATCCGGCGCGTCGGCGTAATAATAGGTGCGGCCGTCGATCGCTTGCCGTTGCTGAGTCAAAAAACCGGCATCGGTGCTGTTCGGGGCGCTGTCGTTGACAATGGTGGCTTCGCTGTCGAGCCAGGCGACGCTGTGTAGGCCCGGCATCGCCTGGCGCAGTCGATTCAGGGTCGCACCCTGTTGTTCGGCGGTTTGAGCACGGCCTTTGGCATCGTCCAGGACGTTAAGCGCCACCTGCGCATTGAGCGCCATGTTCAGGCTCAGGCGTTCGGCCAGTTGAATGCTGTAGTCGACACTGCGCTGATGCTGACGCTCCTGTGTCTGTTGGAACTGTTCAAACAGTTGCCACAACAGCAGGACGAGCATCAGCAGCACCAGCACTGCCAGCGCGCCTTTGGGCGAGCCTCGGGAAGGCACGGCCGTCGCGCTTTTGGTCGAGCGCAAAGGAGTAATGGGTGTTGGTGTGGACAAACTTTGATCCTGACTACTGGACTGAATCAGCGTGTGCGAAATGCACTATAAGCTCGGCGCCCAAGGGGCGGCTAGCATGCCCTGACTTGTGGCTAAGTGCCAGCCCCATTGGGCCGCATCGTTTGCCCTGTCGACTGCATTCGGGTAGCTTTGCGCCACGCGCGACGTGCCCGATTTCTGCAAGATTGCCGCAATCCTTGCAAACATTGCTCCAGCTTTAATACCAATGCTCGGAAGTTTTCTGTCGCCGCTTTTCTGGTCAAGTCTTGATCAATTCAAGGCCCGGAACCGGCTGACGGCAAGTTACGAAGATAAATAAAAGCAATTTTTGCGACAGGGCACTAAGCTCGCGCCTTTATTCACCGTCTTACTCCAGGTTTTCATTCCATGGCTCAATACGTCTTCACCATGCATCGGCTGAGCAAAGTTGTTCCGCCGAAGCGGGAAATCCTGAAAAACATCTCCCTGTCGTTCTTCCCGGGCGCCAAGATTGGCGTTCTCGGCCTCAACGGCTCGGGTAAATCCACACTGCTGAAAATCATGGCCGGGGTCGACACCGAATTCGACGGCGAAGCGCGCCCGATGCCGGAACTGAACGTCGGTTACCTGCCGCAGGAACCGCAACTGGACCCGACCAAGACCGTACGTGAAGTGGTCGAGGAAGCGGTCAGCGTGATCAAGGACGCCCAGGCGCGTCTGGACGAAGTGTACGCCGCCTACGCAGAACCCGATGCCGACTTCGACAAGCTGGCCGCTGAACAGGCCAAGCTCGAAGCCATCCTGCAGGCCAGCGACGGCCACAACCTGGAGCGCCAGCTGGAAGTCGCCGCTGATGCGCTGCGTCTGCCGGCCTGGGACGCCAAGGTCGAACACTTGTCCGGTGGTGAGAAGCGCCGCGTGGCCCTGTGCCGCCTGCTGCTGTCGGCCCCTGACATGCTGCTGCTCGACGAACCGACCAACCACCTGGACGCCGACTCCGTCGCCTGGCTCGAACACTTCCTGCACGACTTCCCGGGCACCGTGGTCGCGATCACGCACGACCGTTACTTCCTGGACAACGTCGCGGGCTGGATTCTAGAACTCGACCGCGGCGCCGGTATTCCTTACGAGGGCAACTATTCGGGCTGGCTGCAAGCCAAGTCCGATCGTCTGGCCCAGGAATCCAAGCAGCAGTCGGCTCACGAAAAGGCCATGAAAGAGGAACTGGAGTGGGTGCGCAAAGGCGCCAAGGCTCGTCAGTCCAAATCCAAGGCCCGTCTGCAGCGCTTCGAAGAAATGCAATCGCAGGAATTCCAGAAACGCAGCGAGACCAACGAGATCTACATCCCGGCCGGTCCGCGTCTGGGCGACAAGGTCATCGAATTCAAGAACGTCACCAAGGGCTACGGCGATCGCGTGCTGATCGACAATCTGTCGTTCTCCATGCCTAAAGGCGCCATCGTCGGTGTGATCGGCGGTAACGGTGCCGGTAAGTCGACCCTGTTCCGCATGCTGATGGGCAAAGAGCAGCCGGATTCGGGCTCCATCGAAATCGGTGAAACCGTGCAACTGGCCTGCGTCGATCAGAGCCGCGACGACCTGGACGGCAGCAAGACCGTGTTCGCCCAGATCTCCGACGGCTCCGATCAGATCAAGATCGGCAACTACGAGATTCCGTCGCGTACCTATGTAGGCCGTTTCAACTTCAAGGGCGGCGATCAACAGAAGTTCGTGAAGGATCTGTCCGGTGGTGAGCGCGGTCGTCTGCACCTGGCGTTGACTCTGAAAGAGGGTGGCAACGTCCTGCTGCTCGACGAACCGTCCAACGACCTCGACGTTGAAACCCTGCGTTCCCTGGAAGAAGCCCTGCTGGACTTCCCGGGCGCCGCCATTGTGATCTCTCACGATCGGTGGTTCCTGGACCGCGTCGCGACGCACATCCTGGCGTACGAAGACGACTCGCAAGCCGTGTTCTTCGAAGGCAACTACACCGAGTACGAAGCCGATCGCAAGAAGCGCCTGGGTGAAGCTGCAGCCCAACCGCACCGCGTGCGTCACAAGAAGCTGGCCTGATTCAGGTCTGCCTCATGAAAAACGGAGCCTTGGGGCTCCGTTTTTCATTTCAGGTAACACCCCTGCAGCAGCTCGGTTTGCCGACGGCGGCGACTGTTGGGGTGCCACCGCCGGCAAGCCGCGCTGCTACAGAAACGATGTGAGACGAACTTAACGATCTGCCTCGATCAGCACCACCTCGATGACCTGATCCCCCGCCGGGCGCCTCCATGTCACCTCATCGCCCACCTGTGCACCCAACAACGCCTTGCCCAGTGGCGAGCCCCAGTTGATCAGCCCGATCGCTGCGTCAGCCTGATCCTCGCCCACCAGTTGCACGCGCTGCTGATGGTCATCCTCATCGGCGAAGGTCACCCGACTGCCGATCTGCACCTTGTCGGTGGAAGTCGCAGGGGGCACCACTTGAGCACTGTGCAGGCGTTGATTGAAGTAGCGCAGGTCGCGCTCGATATCGGCCAGGCGCTGTTTGTCGGCATTGTCGCCGTGCGCCGATTGCTCGCTGTGTTGCGCCTGCAACGTCGCCACCTGAGCCTGCAACTGCGCAAGCCCGCTGGCGGTGACGTAATTGGGTTGTGCGCTGACCTGCCGCTCCACCGGCTGACTGGCCTGCGCGGCGGCATGGTCTTCGTTCACGAAGGCCCGACTCATGGCGTGCTCCCTGTTCATGGACATAGGGTTTGGGCCATGTTGGCGCATCAGAAGTTTCCCCGGATGTCCCGCCGCGACCTGTTGTTGGGCGAAAGCGCTGGATTGGCTCAAGCCATCGCTCAATGAGAGCGATAGGCCTTGGCCGCGTCCTGAGTCTTTTGCTGTTCCCAGGCGCGGTCACGATCGTTCCAGATGCTGTCGCGGCCCTGGTCCTGAACATTCTGGTTTTGCAGTTGCGCCTGACATTGGCGGAAACCGTCGCTCCAGCCCTGCGCATAAATCGTATCGCGCAAATAACGCGGCACATCTTTCTTGTACTGCCCTTTCATCACATCGATCGATTGCCGGCCACTGCCGCAGCCATCCTGAAAACCGTCGGCAAATGCCGGTGGGTAACCTTCGGCCAATAACTGGTCATGGGTAGACTGGCATCCGGCGACCACCAAACAGCACCACAGCACAACCCAACGCGTAGTCATTTCCGATTTCCTCGACTTATGAGAAAAGTCTAGAAGCGGATCTGTAAGTTATTTGTAAAAGACGTGTGAGAAATCCATTAACCGATGCCCGGTCGTGAAGGAATAGTTCCGGAATTCCGCCTGACGGCGATAATTTCCTGAAAAATATTTTAGTAATTTTCCACTCGACGTCCTGAGAACATTCAAGGTTGTTAAACTATCGGGCTGCGCGAAACAGCTTAGGAAAATGAATGAACCTGCGAACGATCCTGATTCTTGGCGCCCTTAGCGCTTTCGGCCCCTTGGCCATCGACTTCTATTTACCAGGCTTCCCGGCTATCGCGCTGGCGTTTGGCACGGACGAGAAGCACGTGCAGATGACGCTGGCGTCCTACTTTCTGGGCTTGAGCATCGGCCAACTGGCGTATGGCCCGATTGCTGACCGCTTTGGCCGACGCATCCCGCTGCTGTTCGGCGTTGGGCTGTTCACCTTGGCATCGCTGGTCTGTGCGTTCGCTCCTAGCCTGCAATGGCTGATCGTCGCGCGCTTCGTTCAGGCCTTGGGCGGTTGTGCCGGCATGGTGTTGTCGCGTGCGATCGTCAGTGACAAATGCTCGCCGGTCGAGTCAGCGAAAGTGTTTTCCCAACTCATGCTGGTCATGGGCCTGGCGCCCATTCTGGCGCCAATGCTCGGCGGGCTGTTGGTCAATGTCTGGGGATGGCAGACCATTTTCATGACCTTGACCCTGTTCAGCGCGGTCACCGCCGGGGCGGTCTTCATGGGGCTGCCGGAAAGCATGCCGGCTGGTCATCCGCGCCCGCCGCTGTCCGGGGCGCTGGGGTCGTACTTGAAACTGTTTGGTGACCGGATCTTCCTGGGCCATGCGCTGACCGGCGGGATCGCCATGGCCGGGATGTTCTCCTACATCGCGGGCTCGCCTTTCGTATTCATCAAGCTGTACGGCGTCCCGGCCGAGCACTATGGCTGGCTGTTCGGCACCAACGCGGCGGGGTTCATTCTGGTGGCGCAGGTCAACGCGCGGCTGGTCGGTCGCTTCGGCCCGGCGTGGCTGCTGTCCCGTGCAGTGTGGTTGTACCTGAGCGCTGCGGTAGTGCTGTTGGGCATCGCTTCGCTGCACACCGAAAAACTCTGGCCGCTGCTGATCCCGCTGTTCGTCTATATCGCCAGCCTGGGCTGCATCATCCCCAACGCATCGGCCTGTGCGATGACCGGCCAGGGCAAACGCGCAGGGAGTGCATCGGCGTTGCTGGGTTGTTTGCAGTTCAGTGTTGCGGCGGGCGCGGCGGCGCTGGTGGGCGTGCTCCACGATGGCACCGCAGTGCCCATGGCGACGGTCATCACCCTCTGCGGCGTACTGGCTGCCGGGCTTGCCACCCTTACGCGTCGCGCGCAGAAGAAGCGCGACGCGCAAGCCCCCCATGCGGATGTGCGTATCTGACGCCTGAATACGCTGCGCTCAACCGGGCGCAGCGGTACAAGGCTGTTCAGTGAATCGAACTATTGAGCCCTAACGTTATTGTTTACTACTTGAAAAACAGACTTTTCTTACAGCAAGTTCTTGCGTGTGGATGCTGCAAAGACTTTGCTTCGCCTCGAAGTCCACTGACCGGCATTGCACCGGAGATTTTTTTTTTGAGAGTTTTTGGAGCTTTCGTTGTAGGCAATTGCCTTGGGAGTATGAAAGTTTACGTTCTCTAATCCGTCGGCGGGCCCGCTAGTCAGCGCGTCCTCCGCGCTCATCGATAAACGCTGCGAAGTTGTAACAGCGGCGACCTTTGCTCACTGTTTTACAAAACAGGCTGACAGCGCGCTACCTGGAGTCGCGGGAAGTAGGCTCGGTAATGGTGTGCAGCGCTTATACTAGGCGGTCTGGGTCTAGCGAATTAACGGCACGGCGTTGGAACTGTCATGGCTGCGCAATCTGATCTGTATTGCCCCATGACTTTCGTTACATAGATTTTCCATGAAGTGATGTAGATCAAGGCCATCGCAGGTTCATGGCAACAATGTTGGCTGCATGCCGTTTATGGCGGCCCGTTATCGTATTTGACGAATGTTTCAACAGGGAGTGAAAGCATGGAACAGGCACCTTGCATCAGTCAGATTGCGGCGCTGTTGGCCGATCCCAAACGCAGCGCAATGATGTGGGCGTTGATGGATGGCGCCTCTCGGGCGGCCGATGAATTGGCCTTGCTGGTGGGGTTGTCGACGTCTTCGGCAGGGGCGCATCTGGGGCGACTCGCCGGTGGCGGTTTGCTCAGGCTGGAAACCCGTGGCAAAAAGCGCTTCTTCCGGCTGGCGGCACCCGAGGTGGGTGAGGCGGTTCGGGCCTTGGCCAGTGCGTCGATGGTCAGCGCCGAAGTGATCAATCGCAGCGTCGCGCAGCCGTTGCCACCCTTGCCGCTGCTGCGCGCCAGCGTGTGTTCCGATCATTTGGGCGGAGAGCTGGGCACCGAGTTGTATCAACGAATGCTGGGTGCTGGCTGGATCGAGCAGTCCGATCAGCGTCTTGAAGTCACCAGCGTGGGCATTTCCCGATTCGCCGAGCGCGGCATTTTCGTTCCGGCGCTGGCTCATCGACAGCGCGAAACCGTCTGCGCCTGTGCCGAATGCGCTGATGCCAATCCGCATCTGGGTGGGGCGTTGGGGGCGGGATTGTTGCAGCTGTTCATGCAGCTGGGCTGGCTGCGCGCCACGGAGGAAGCCAGCACCTTGCAGGTGTCGTCCAACGGGCAGCGGGAGATCAGCAAGATCGCGTCAGCGGCGTGAACAATTATGATCCGGTAGCAGTCCGGTTTGCCGGCGGTTGCGCCCCTGGGGTCGGTACCGCCGGCAAACCGGTTACAGGCCGGAATCAGAAACGGTCAGGGCTTGACCAGTCGTGCATCCAGGCTGTTCTGGGCCAGGCGCCTGGCCTGGTCCTGAGTCATCCCCAGATGCTCGTGCAGCGCGTGGAAGTTCTCGGTCACGTAACCGCCGAAGTACGCCGGGTCATCGGAGTTCACGGTCACCTTCACGCCACGTTCGAGCATGTCGAGGATGTTGTGCTGGCCCATGTGATCGAACACGCACAGCTTGGTGTTGGACAGCGGGCAGACGGTCAGCGGGATCTGTTCGTCGATGATGCGCTGCATCAGACGCTCGTCCTCGATGGCGCGCACGCCATGGTCGATGCGCTGGATCTTGAGCAGGTCCAGGGCTTCCCAGATGTACTCCGGAGGGCCTTCTTCGCCAGCGTGAGCGACGGTCAGGAAGCCTTCGCTGCGCGCACGGTCGAACACGCGCTGGAACTTGCTTGGCGGGTGACCCATTTCCGAACTGTCCAGACCCACCGCCACAAAGGTGTCGCGATAGGGCAGGGCCATGTCGAGGGTCTTCTGCGCTTCGTCTTCGCTCAGGTGGCGCAGGAAGCTCAGGATCAGGCCGCTGCCGATGCCCAGTTGCTCCTTGCCATCTTTCAATGCCTTGGAGATGCCGTTGAGCACCACCTCAAAAGGGATGCCGCGATCGGTATGGGTCTGCGGGTCGAAGAACGGTTCGGTGTGAATCACGTTCTGCGCCTTGCAGCGTTGCAGGTAGGCCCAGGTCAGGTCGTAGAAGTCCTGCTCGGTGCGCAGCACGTCCGCGCCCTGATAGTAGAGGTCGAGAAACTCCTGAAGATTGTTGAAGGCGTAAGCCTTGCGCAGGGTCTCGACGTCGTTCCAGGGCAGGGCGATCTTGTTGCGTTCAGCCAGGGCGAACAGCAATTCGGGCTCCAGCGAGCCTTCCAGATGCAGGTGTAATTCGGCCTTGGGCAGGGCGTTCAACCAGTCGTACATGTGCTTTTCTCATCAGGTGCAATGGCGGGCATTCTACAGAGTCATGGGCGCCGGCTGGTTAAAAACCTGACCGAAAGGTTCAGACCTCGGTTTCAGGCAGTCGTCGGTAGGCGTAAGTATCGGCAAAGCGTGACAGCAGAAACTCGGCGCAGGTGGTCGGCGGATACAGCGGCGGGTGCTCGGCGTCGGTGCAACCGGGCAGGCATTCGACGCGGGTGTCCGGGTGTGGCTCGGCGAAAAACGGCATCGAATAGCGGTCAACGCCCAGCGGACTGATCACCCGATGGGGCGTCGACACGTACCGGTCATTGCTCCAGCGCGCCATCATGTCGCCCAGATTGACCACGAACGTCCCTTCGATGGGCGGCGCGTCGATCCACTGACCGCGCACGTCGCGCACTTGCAGACCCCCGGCAACGTCCTGATACAGCAAGGTCACGCAGCCGTAATCGGTGTGCGCGCCCGCACCCTGTTGTTGCGCGCTGCTGGCCGTGTGGCGCGGCGGGTAGTGAATCATCCGCAGCACGCTGACCGGCTGCTCGAAACGCTGATCGAAAAAGTCGCGCTCGATGCCCAGTGCTGGCGTCATGGCGCGCAATAGCGTCTGGGCCAGCGCCTGCATGTCCAGATAATGCTGCTCCATCAGCGCCTGCCAACCGGGCAGATCAGGATGATGATTGGGGCCACGCAACGGCTTGCCTGCCAGCACCTCCGGGTGATCGGCGGGCAGGTGCAGGCCCATGTCGAAGGTTTCTTTCAGATCGCTCGGCAGGCTGGGGTCCAGTTGCTCGGTGGCGATGGCGCCATAGCCGCGATGGTGCTGGCTCTGGGTGATGTCGATCTTGAGCTTTTCTGCCAAAGGTTGGGCGAAGAAATGCTGCGCACAGGCAACGACCTGCTCGATGCGTTCAGCACCGATCGGGTGGCCCTTGATATAGAAGAAACCCCATTGGCGGCACGCCGCGTCGATCTGGCGGGCGACGTCGTGCCAGGCCAGATCGTCGTTGGCGTACAGCGGAGCGATGTCGATGACGGTAAGCGGATTCATGTGGGCTCCATGGATTGAGCATCGGTCGGAAATTTCCGGCCGATGCGGCTTTCTGCGGGTCAGGTATGGCTCAGAAGTTACTTCGGCAACTCAGCCTTCACGCCCTCAACGTAATAGTTCATCGAGGCCAACTCGGCGTTGGTCGCGACGCTGCCTTCAGGAATCTTCATTGCGCCGGTCTGATCCTTGATCGGGCCGGTGAACGGGTGGAACACGCCGCTTTCGATGTCGGCGATGATCTTCTGCGCTTCGCCCTTCACGTCAGTCGGCACCAGATCGCTGATCGGCAATTCAACCGTGCCTTCCTTCAAGCCGCCCCAGTAATCCTGGGATTTCCAGGTGCCGTCGATCACGGCCTGTGTCGCCTGAATGTAATGCGGCCCCCAGTTGTTGACGATCGAGGTCAACACGGCCTTGGGCCCGAAGTGCGCCATGTCCGAGGCATAACCCACGGCATACACACCGCGACGCTCAGCTGCCTGAATCGGCGCCGGGCTGTCGGTGTGCTGGAAGATCACGTCGGCGCCCTGATCGATCAGCGCGTTGGCGGCGTCCGCTTCCTTGCCCGGATCGAACCAGGAGTTGACCCACACCACCTTGATCTCGGTGCCGGGGTTGTATTTGTTCAGTGCCAGCTGAATGGCGTTGATGTCGCGCAGCACTTCGGGAATCGGGAACGAGGCCACATAGCCGATCTTCTTGCTCTTGGTCATCTTCGCCGCAAGGAAGCCGCCGACGTAACGGCCTTCATAGGTGCGGGCCAGATACGTGCCCATGTTCTTGTCCTGCTTGTAGCCGGTCGCGTGTTCGAAGGTCACTTTCGGGAATTGCCTGGCCACTTTCAGCGTCGGGTTCATGTAGCCGAACGAGGTGGTGAAGACCAGATCGTAGCCACCCTTGGCCATGTTGCGGATCACCCGCTCGGCGTCCGCACCTTCCGGCACGTTCTCGACAAAACTGGTGGTCACTTTGTCGCCCAGCGCCTTGGCCATGGCCTGACGACCCTGCTCATGCTGATAGGTCCAGCCGTGGTCGCCAATCGGGCCGATATAGACGAAGCCGATTTTCAGCGGATCGGCCGCAACGGCCATCAGACTTGAACTCAGCCCTACAACAGCGGCCATGGCGCACATCAGTTTTTTCAGCGGACGACGTGAGTGAAGGGTGGAAAGCATGCAGGTCGAGCTCCTTTGGTCTTGTGGGCCGGGCCGTTTGGGCGGGGCGTTCGACTCAATGCAAAAAGCTGACCAATAAGACAGGTCTGCGTCTGCTACGACCTTTGGCAGGTTGCACGAATGCGGCAGGTGGCCTGCATGATCACAGAAGGTGCCCGGCAGCCAGCAAGCGCCGCGAATTGGTGCAGCAGAAACAGAATCCCTGTGGAATTGAGCTTGCTCACGAAGACTGATTCCCAAGCCCTGCATCTGTTGTGAATGTACCGTCCTTTTCGTGAGCAAGCTCACTCCCACAGAGACAGGCGGCCACGCTATGACAGGCATGTTTTGAAACCTTTACTTACAACACGCACTCTCAACGCCTTGAGCACCAAACACTTCATGGATGTGCGGCTTCTGTCGCAAGGATAAAAGGCAGCGATGGGCACGATTCTCAAGCAAGAAAAGTTTCTTCTGTTGGCGGTCATTGCGACCTGCTTCGCGTACCCCTTCGAGCATCAGTTGCTCAGCCACGGCAACGCCGTCGCACTGATCGCAGGCATTGCCCTGGTGGGGTTTATCGTCTGCGCCTCGATGCGGGTGGCGCATCACGCCGAGCTGCTGGCGGAAAAGGTCGGCGACCCCTACGGCACGATGATCCTGACCCTGTCGGCGGTGCTGGTGGAAGTGGTCATCCTGGCGATCATGATGAGCAACGAGCCCTCGCCGACACTGGTGCGCGACACCATCTATTCGGCGGTGATGCTCGACGTCAACGGCATCCTCGGCCTCGCGGCCCTGATGGGCGGCCTCAAGCATGGCGAACAGTCCTACAACGACGACTCCGCCCGTTCCTACAGCGTGATGATCCTCACTGCGATGGCCGTTTCGATGGTCGTGCCCGAGTTCATTCCCGAGGCCAACTGGAAGGTCTATTCGTGCTTCACCATCGGCGCGATGATCCTGCTCTACGGCCTGTTTCTGCGCATGCAGGTCGGGCCGCACAGCTACTTCTTCAGCTACAGCTACCCTGACAAGAAGCGCCGCAAGGATCAGCCCGAGCAGCCCGAGGAAGAAGTGAACCTGCCGCTGTCCATCGGCACACTGGTGTTTGGTGTGGTGATCATCGGTGCATTGGCGGAGGTGATGTCCAAGACCATCGACTTGGGTCTGGAAGGCAGTGGCGCGCCGCCGGTGATGACGGCAATTCTGGTAGCGGCGATTTCTGCCGCGCCCGAAATTCTCACGGCGTTGCGCGCGGCACTGGCCAATCGCATGCAGTCGGTAGTCAACATTGCGCTGGGTGCGTCGCTGTCGACCGTGATCCTGACCGTGCCAGTGATGGAAGCCATGGCGCTGTACACCGGGCAGCCGTTTCAGATGGCGATGACCCCGGTGCAAACAGTGATGATCTTCGTCACCCTGCTGGTCAGCGCCATCAACCTCAACGATGGCGAGACCAACGCCATCGAAGGCATGACCCACTTCGTGCTGTTCGCGACGTTCGTGATGCTGTCGTTATTGGGGTTGTGAATCAGCCTTTGATCAACTCTGCTGCCGCCTGACGGTGATCGGCGATCAACCCCTTCAGATCCAGACCCTCGACTTGCCCGTCGATCACTCGCCAGTGGCCGCCGATCATCACTCGATCCGCTCGATCCGCGCCGCACAGCAGCAGCGCCGACAGCGGGTCGTGACTGCCGGAAAAGCGCAGTTCATCGAGCTTGAACATCGCCAGGTCCGCTTGCTTGCCCACGGCCAGTTCACCCATGTCGCTGCGCCCCAACAGCTTGGCCGAGCCTTGAGTGGCCCAACCCAGCGCGACTTCAGGGGTGATCTTCTCAGCGCCATAGCGCAGCCGTTGCAGATAAAGCGCCTGCTTGGCTTCGAGGATCATGTTCGAGCCATCGTTGGACGCCGAGCCATCCACGCCCAGGCCAATCGGCGCGCCGGCAGCAGTCAGGTCCAGCGTCGGGCAAATGCCGGACGCCAGGCGCATGTTCGAGCTTGGGCAGTGACAGATCCCGGTTCCTGCCTCACCGAGACGTGCGATTTCCTGTTCGTTGAAATGAATACCGTGAGCCAGCCAAGTGCGCGGCCCCAGCCAGCCGACGCTGTCCAGATAATCCACCGTACGCAGGCCGAAACGCTGCAGGCAGAAGTCTTCTTCATCCAGGGTTTCGGCCAGGTGAGTGTGCAGGCGTACATCGAGTTTTTCAGCCAGGGCAGCGCTTTCGGACATGATCTCGGTGGTCACCGAAAACGGCGAGCAGGGTGCCAGGGCGATCTGGATCTGCGCGCCGTCGCCGCGCTCGTGATAACGCTCGATCAGGCGCTGGCTGTCGTCGAGAATCACCTGGCCCTGCTGCACCGTCTGCTGCGGCGGCAGGCCCCCATCGGCCTCGCCCAGGCTCATCGAACCCCGCGTCAGCATCGCCCGCATGCCCAGCTCGCGCACGCTTTCGACCTGTACATCGATGGCGTTTTCCAGGCCATCCGGAAACAGGTAATGGTGATCCGCGGCAGTGGTGCAGCCCGACAGCAGCAACTCGGTCAACGCCACCTTGGTCGCCAGCGCCAGTTTTTCCGGTGTCAACCGCGCCCACACCGGGTACAGCGTCTTCAGCCACGGAAACAACGGCTGATTGACCACCGGCGCCCAGGCCCGCGTGAGGGTTTGATAGAAGTGATGATGGGTGTTGATCAACCCCGGCAGCAGTACGTGCTCACGGGCATCGAAGACCTGATCGCAAGGCTGCGCAGGCGCTTGGCCCGGTGCGAGCATTTCGACGATCACGCCGTTCTCGACCACCAGACCGCCTCGGGCATCGAGGGCGTTGGCGGTGAATACAGCAAGGGGATTTTTCAACCAGATACGGATCGCAGGCATTGGCCGGCTCCTCTGAAAAGTGGGTTCAGGTAGCCAGCTCAGTTTTGCCCTGTCTGCTGATCCAGGGTCGCCGTGAGGCAATGGGGGAGTTTAGAGGCGAGGCGGCTTGCGGATCAAGTCCCGACTCGCTCCAGCAAGCCAACCCCCATAGTGGCGAGCGGGTGTTCAGCGGTCGATCACCAAGGAATCGTCTCACCCTTGTAATTCACAAAATGATGTCCGCCTTCCCCGGCGAACCGCTCCAGCTGTTCGACCATGCCCCGCACGCTGGTTTCGACGTCGATGTCCGCGCCTTCGCCGCCCATGTCGGTCTTCACCCAGCCGGGGTGCATCGACAGGACGGTGGGTTTGTTGTCGCCCAGTTGGGTGACGAAGGTGTTGGTCATGGAGTTGAGGGCGGCTTTACTGGCTTTGTAGAGCGCCATTTCCGGGGCGTCGGGAACGGTGATGCTGCCAAGCCCCGAGCTCATGAAGGCGATGACGCCGGTGTTGGGGCGGATCTGGTCGACGAAACGTTTAGCCAGGCGGATCGGCGCGACCGCGTTGGTCAGGAACAGCTGGCCCAGTTCGCCCGCCGTCGCGTCGGTCGGGTTGGGATGCAGCGGACCCATGATGCCAGCGTTGACGAAAAGCACGTCGTACACCTGGCCTTTCAGGTTGTGGGTGAGGACTTCCAGCGAGGATTGCTCGTCCATGTCCAGCGTCTGGATCTTCACGCCGGGAATAGCTTTCAGCTCTTCGGCCTTGTGTGCGTCGCGAACGGTGGCGGTGACGTCCCAGCCCTGGCCGGTCAG
>CAURWS010000032.1:0-14213 GCA_963528485.1 uncultured Pseudomonas sp.
GGGCTGGAACATCGCCAGAAAATTCAGCCCTGAATAACCCGAGCCAAAGTCGTCGATTGCGGTCGTGAAACCGTGCCGCTCGTAGGCTTCGAAGATGGATTTGAGGTGATCGGGATCTTCCACCCGCTCGCCCTCCGTTACTTCGAACATCAGCCTGTTCAGAGGGAAACCGAACAGCTGTGCCGCTTCCAGCGTCGCCCGGATACAGGTTTCGGGCCGATACACGGCGTTGGGCAGGAAGTTGATGCTCAGCTTGCATCCCGCACTGTCCAGCAAGCCCAGTGCCGCGGCCAGCTCGATGGCCTTGACCCGACAGGCCTGATCAAAGCGATAACGGTTGCTGTCGTTGACCAGGCTGAGGATGCTCGCCGCCGATTCGCCGTTGATGCCCCGCACCAGTGCCTCGTAAGCGTATGGGGTGCGTGTCCTGATGTTGAAAATGGGCTGGAATGCCATGGTGAAGTCGAACCCCAGACCTTCCAGATTGCGGCATTGTGCGCAGCCGACGGATTCGAAAGGGGGCGTGGGAAGGGTTTGGGTCATGCCAGAGTTCCGATTCGTTGCAGATGCTTGACGGCCAGAGGCGGTCAATAAGGACGTATGCCAGTGTATCGGCAGACGACCTGTAGCATGACAGTCCGTTGGTCGCGTAAAAGTGGCCTGTCGTCCGCCAGGACGCGTTGTCCTCAAGGTGCATCGAAGGGCTTGACCTCATTTTTTTGGGACCAGAGGTCTCGAATGTGCCGTAAAAAACTGCGAACTCATGCCCCCTGCATTCAGTCCACCCCTTGAACACGCGTTTTTGCGTATGGACTGACCCAGGAGAATGTCATGACCGATTACCCCAAGCCGCCATTCAAGCCTCAAGCGCAATCCGTGCCTGGCGACCAGGGCCGGATGGAGCCGTATCCGGATTGCGGCGAGTCCAGTTACAAGGGCTCGGGTCGTCTGGGCAACAAGATCGCCCTGATCACCGGCGCTGACAGCGGCATCGGTCGCGCGGTGGCCATCGCCTTTGCGCGGGAGGGCGCCGATGTCGCGATCTCGTATCTGGATGAGCACGAAGACGCCAAGGAAACCGCGCGTTGGGTCGAGGAAGCCGGACGTCAGTGTCTATTGTTACCGGGAGATCTGGCCGACAAAGACCACTGCTCGGCGATCGTCGATGAGACGGTCAAGCAGTACGGGCGCATTGATGTGCTGGTCAACAACGCCGCCTTTCAGATGAGCCACGATACCCTTGAAGAGATCTCCGACGAGGAGTGGGTCAAGACCTTCGATATCAACATCACGGCGATGTTTCGCATCTGCAAGGCCGCGCTGCCGTCGATGGCCGCAGGCAGCTCGATCATCAACACCAGCTCGGTGAACTCCGATTCGCCCAAACCCACGTTGCTGCCCTATGCCACCACCAAGGGGGCGATCGCCAACTTCAGTGCCGGGCTTGCGCAGATGCTCGGGCCGCGTGGTATTCGGGTGAACAGTGTTGCGCCGGGGCCGATCTGGACGCCGTTGATCGTCGCGACCATGACCGATGAAGACGTAAAGAGCTTTGGCGAGGAGACGCCGCTCGGCAGACCCGGTCAACCGGTGGAGGTGGCGCCGATCTACGTGCTGCTGGCGTCGGATGAGGCCAGCTACATTTCCGGCACACGCTATGGCGTGACGGGCGGCAAGCCCATTCTTTGACTGGAGAAAAGCGGGTTTTTAGCAGCGGCCGAGCAAGAACGCAGGGAACCGTGTAAAAAGTGCAGACCCAAAGATTCCGATGCTTTTTTCATGACTGCCTTCTATTTAAAACTGCTCATCACGCCGCTGCTCATGCTCTCCATTTCCCTGGCCGCCAAGCGCTGGGGCACCCACGTCGGCGGGCTGCTGTCCGGGCTGCCCGTCACCTCCGCAGCGGTAATGCTGTTTCTGAGCCTGGAGCAAGGCCCCGCTTTTGCCGCGCTGGCGGTGCCCGGCGCACTGGCGGGGGTGGCGGCGATTCAGGCGACCTATCTGTTTTATTTCCTTGTGACCCGACGCGTCTCGGCGTTGATCGGTTGTGTCACGGCGTTGGCGTTTTACGTCGGGGTAGCGGTGCTGATGAATGTGCTGGGTTCGATCACGGCTTGTATCGTGATCGCCCTGTGCCTGGTCGTAGCAATCGTGCGCGTCACTTCGAAAGAGGCTGAAACGACCTGCGGTGGTTATGTCCCGGTGCCGCGCTGGATCATCCCGATGCGCATGTTGACCGCCACCGCGCTGCTGCTCGTCATCACGGCGGGTGCGCAATGGTTGGGCCCTGTGGTGAGCGGGTTTCTGGCACCGATTCCGGTGATCGCCTGGCCGCTGGCCGTGTTTTCCCACGTTCAGGGTGGCCGCCACGAACTGGGCGCGATTGTGCGGGGCAATGCGATTGGCGCCATCGGTGTGATCGGTTTTTACCTCACCCTCAAGGTGATGGTCCTGCAGTGGGGCATCTACGCTACCGTTGCGGCGGGGGTGGTGCTGGCCGTGCTGGTCACGACCCTGTTGGCCGGGCTGACGAACCAGCGTCGTTGACGTCCGAACGGCGCGAGGCATACTCGTCCGCACACTGACCTGGAGCCTGCGCAATGATCGATCATCTTGACCATCTGGTACTGACCACCATCGACCTTGAAGCGTGCAAGGATTTTTATGTGCGCGTGATGGGCATGCAGCTGGAAACCTTCGGCAGCGGCCGCCTGGCGTTCAAGTTCGGCAACCAGAAGATCAACGTCCACGTTCGTGGTCACGAATTCGAGCCCAAGGCTCACCTGCCGGTGCCTGGCGCGCTGGACCTGTGCTTCATCGCCAGTACCAGCCTGGAGGAGGTCATCGCTCATTTGCAGCGCGAGCAGTGGCCGATCGTTGAAGGCCCCGTGCAACGCACCGGCGCCACCGGCCCCATCCGTTCGGTGTACGTGCGCGACCCGGACCTGAACCTGATCGAGATCTCCGAACAGCTCAATACCGCCGCCCCTTAGCGCAATCCTCTTGAATACTTGCCTAATCCTCCGAGGTTGCAGGGGCGCCTATAGGAAACACTCCCTCTGCGGTCTAGAGTCTGTGCAATAGACACTCTCCGATTCACGCCCGTGTATGCCTGACACCCTTGCGCGTCGATGACCTGTTCGCGCGGGGCCGCGGCGTGAACGGCCATCTGACGCTCACGCCGAGGACTAGACTTCCCTTCAGTGTCGAACGGCGCTGCATGACATCGCCGTCTAAAAAAACTAGAAATGCCCTTCAACCGATGATTAGCGGGTGAGCCATGGAATTACGAATCAATCAGAAAACCTATGAGGTCGATGCCGACGCCGATACGCCCCTGCTGTGGGTGATCCGTGATGATCTGGGCATGACCGGCACCAAGTATGGCTGCGGGCTGGCGCAGTGCGGTGCGTGTTCGGTGCTGGTGGACGGCAATGTGGTGCGCTCCTGCGTCACGCCGGTGGCAGGCGTTGTGGGCCGTGAGGTGACCACGATCGAGGCCATCGAGAGCGATGAAGTGGGCAAGCGTGTGGTCGCGACCTGGGTCGATCTTCAGGTCGCTCAGTGCGGCTACTGCCAGTCCGGCCAGGTGATGGCAGCCACGGCGTTGCTCAAGCACACGCCTAAGCCAAGTGACGCGCAGATCCAGGCGGCGATGGTCAACCTGTGCCGCTGCGGCACGTACAACGCCATTCATGCGGCGGTTCATGACCTTGCCGGCCAGGCCGTGAAGGGGGATGCCTGATGAACGTTCGCTTCGATGCCATCGCCCACATGATGGCCCAACCCTTGGCCGACCCGATCAACCTGTCACGCCGCCGTTTTCTGACCGGCACCGCGGTCGGTGCGCTGGTGCTGGGCTTCGGCCTGCCGCTCGGTTCCTCCCGCGTGCTGGCCGCCACGGCTGCGGCTGAACGCGGCACTCAGGTGCCTGCGTTTCTGGAGATTCGCCCGGACAACACCGTGCGCCTACTGTCGCCGTTCATCGAAGGCGGGCAGGGCACCTTCACGGCCATGGCGCAGATTGTCGGTGAAGAGCTTGACGCCGACCCTGCCACCTTCGTTGTTGAATGCGCGCCGCCGGGTGACGCTTATTTCGTGATGGAAAACGGCATCCGCATCACCGGCGGCAGCATGTCGGTGCGCATGAGCTATCCGACCATGCGCCGCCTGGGTGCGCTGGCCCGGGCCATGTTGCTGCAGGCCGGAGCCGAAGCGCTCAAAGTGCCGGTCGGCGAGCTGACCACCGAGCCAGGCAAGGTGGTGCACGCGGCTTCCGGTCGTTCCATCGCCTACGGCGAACTGTCGGAGCGCGCCATGGACCTGCCTGTGCCGGACCCGGCCAGCGTCACACTGCGCGACCCGAGCCAGTTCCGCTGGATCGGCAAACCGGTCAAACGCCTCGACGCCTACGACAAGTCCACCGGCAAGGCGCTCTACACCATTGATCTGAAGGTTGACGGCATGCTTCACGCTGCCGTGCAGCACGCGCCGCGCCTGGGCATGACAGTGGGCAATCTGCGCAACGAAGAACAGGTCAAGGCCATGAAAGGCGTGCACTCGGTGCACCGTCTGCCCGGTGCCGTGGCCGTGGTTGCCGAGCGTTGGTGGAACGCCAAGCGCGCGGTGGAAGCGATCCAGGTGGACTGGCAAGAGGCAGCCGCCGATTCGGCTGTGCGGGTGATGCCGGCGGACTTTTCCAGCGACGCGTATTTCAAAAAGCTGGCGGCCGAGAAAGGCCCGGCTCGCGACGATGAAAACGAAGGCGACGTGGCGGGCACCCTGGCCAACGCCAAGAGCAAAATCGAAGCGACCTACAACAACCAGTATTTGCATCACGCCCAGCTTGAGCCGCCATCGGCCCTGGCACGGTTCAACCCTGACGGCTCGCTGGAAATCTGGCTGCCCAATCAGGCGCCGGAAATGTTCCAGGCCGACATCGCCAAACGCACCGGGTTGGACCCGTCGCGCATCACCTTGCATTCGCCATTGCTGGGCGGCTTTTTCGGGCGTCATTTTCTCTATGGCTCGGCCAGTCCGTACCCGCAGGCCATCGAATTGGCCAAAGCCGTCGGGCGCCCGGTCAAGATGATCTGGAGCCGCGAGGAAGAGTTTCTGCGCGACGTGCTTCGCCCCGGCGCAGCGGTGAATTTTCGCGGTGCACTGGACAACGATGGTTGGCCCATTGCAATCGAGGCCGTCAGCGCCACGGAAGGACCCACCGAAGGCTTGGCAGGCAAGCAAGGCGACAAGATCGACCCCACGGCCCTTGAGGGGCTGTCGGGCAAGTCCTATGCAATTCCCAACAAGCGCATTGCGCAGATCTACGTCAAAGGACCGGTGATGCTGGGTTACTGGCGTTCGGTCGGCAACTCGCTCAATGACTTCTTCTACGAGTCGTTCCTTGACGAGCTCGCCGACAAAGGCGGCAAGGACCCGTTCGAACTGCGTCTGCACCTGTTGCGCGACAATAAGCGGCTGACCACCTTGCTCAATGCGGTCGGTGAGCTTTCCGGCGGCTGGAAGCGGGGCCCGTTCACCGCCGAAGACGGCAGCAAGCGGGCGCGCGGCGTGGCCATGGCGTCGCCGTTCGGCACGCAAACGGCAGTGATCGCCGAGGTGTCGATCGAGCAGGGGCAGGTCAGGGTGCATGACATCTGGCAGGCCATCGATCCGGGCAGCATCGTCAACCCGGCGATTGTCGAGGCTCAGGTCAATGGCGCCGTGTCGTTGGGCTTGTCTCAGGTGTTGGTCGAGGAAGCGGTGTACGTCGACGGTAAACCCCGTGCGCGCAACTACGACCTGTACCCGATTCTGCCGCCGTCGAAGATGGCTCGGGTGCATGTGCGGGTGGTCGAGAGCGGGGAGAAAATGGGCGGCATCGGCGAACCGCCGTTGCCAGCGGTGGCGCCTGCAGTGGCCAACGCGGTGGCGGCATTGACGGGGCAGCGGATCCGCAGCATGCCCTTGAGCCGACATTCCTTTACCTGACCTGCGCCGGAGCACTCATGAACAACCGCCGATTCGCAAGAACCGCTGGCTGGCTGGCGTTGCCGTGCCTGGTCGCGGCAGGTCTTCTGGCCTGGTACGTCACCCGCGAGCCTGCCTCGCCACTGCAAACCGATCAGACCGCCGCAGCCGACATGGCCCCGGCGCTGATTGCCCGAGGCGAATACGTCGCCCGGCTCAGCGATTGTGTCGCCTGTCACAGCGTGCCGGGCGGCGCGCCGTTCACCGGTGGACTGGAAATGGCCACGCCCTTGGGGGCCATTCACACCACCAACGTCACTCCCGACCCTGAGACCGGCATTGGCCGCTACAGCCTGGCCGACTTCGACCGGGCGGTGCGTCACGGTGTGGCGCCAGGCGGGCGACGGCTGTACCCGGCCATGCCGTATCCGTCCTACGCCAAGCTCAGCGACGATGATGTGCGTGCGCTGTACGCCTTCTTCATGAAAGGCATCGCGCCGGTGCGTCAGGCGAATATCCCGAGCGAGATCCCCTGGCCGCTGAACATGCGTTGGCCCATCGCGCTGTGGAACGGCGTGTTTGCCGACACCGCACCCTATGCTGCCAAAGCCGGTAAGGATGAACTCTGGAATCGCGGTGCCTATATCGTTCAGGGGCCGGGCCATTGCGGCAGCTGTCACACCCCGCGCGGGCTGGCGTTCAACGAGAAGGCGCTGGACGAATCCGGCACGCCGTTCCTCGCTGGCGCCTTGCTCGATGGCTGGTACGCACCGAGCCTGCGCAACGACCCCAACACCGGCCTTGGCCGCTGGAGCGAGCCTGAAATCGTGCAGTTCCTCAAGATCGGTCGCAACCAGCACGCAGTGGTGTTCGGCTCCATGACCGAGGCCTTCAACAACTCCACGCAGTTCATGAGCGACGATGATCTGGCCGCCATTGCCCGCTATCTGAAGTCACTGCCCGGCGATAGCCAGCGCGATGGCACGCCCTGGCAGTATCAGGCGGTGTCGGCTGCCGATCGTCTGGACACCCCCGGCGCTCATACTTACGTGACCCGCTGCGTGTCGTGTCACGGGGCCGATGGCAAGGGGCAGGCCCAGTGGATGCCACCGTTGGCGGGGGCCACGTCCGCGCTGGCCAAGGAGAACGCCTCGGCGATCAACATCACCCTCAACGGTTCCCAGCGCGTTGTGGCGGCGGGCGTGCCTGATGCCTACCGCATGCCGGCGTTCCGCGAGCAATTGTCGGATCAGCAAATCGCCGAGGTCCTGACCTTCGTGCGCAGCACCTGGGGCAATCAGAGTGAACCGGTGGACGCCAAGGCAGTCAGCACGTTACGTGAACACACTGACCCGGCCAGCAGCAGCCCGATCATTCTGCAAATGCGCTGAGGAGACGCCCCATGGAAAGCATTGACCTGTTGGTTCTGCGCACCGCCCGCGACTGGCTTGCCGCCGGTGAGTCGGTGCTACTGGCGACCGTAGCGCGGACCTGGGGCTCCTCGCCGCGCCCGGTGGGATCGATGATGGCCTTGCGTAACGACGGCCGGGTGGTGGGCAGCGTGTCCGGTGGCTGCATCGAGGACGACCTGATCCATCGCTACACCACCGCTTACGGCGGCGCGGGCCTTACCCAGGGGCCGCCGGAGGTGGTGCGTTATGGCGTTAGCGCCGACGAAGCCCATCGCTTCGGGTTGCCCTGTGGCGGGACGCTGGCGCTGATCTTCGAATTCAACCCGTCGTGGCAGTCGCTGGACGAACTGTTGACTCAGCTCGATGCCGGTCGCCTGGTGCGCAGACGTTTGAAGCTTGCTTCTAACGAGGTGACCCTTGAGCCCAGCGCCACACCTGAGCAGTTCAGCTTCGACGGCGAGGTGATGCTCAACACCCTCGGCCCTGGCTACCGCCTGCTCATGATCGGCGCAGGCGCCTTGGCCGAGTACCTGGCGACCATGGCGCTGTTCAACGGCTTCAAGGTCGCGGTGTGCGATCCGCGCCCTGAATACGTGGAAACCTGGTCGGTCAGTGGCGTGGAGCGCATCGTCGGCATGCCGGATGATGTGGTGCGCGAATTCGGCGTTGATCTGCGCACCTGCATCGTTGCCCTGAGTCACGATCCCAAGCTCGACGACCTGGCGTTGCTGGAAGCGTTGCAGGGCCCTGCGTTCTACATCGGCGCCATCGGCTCGCGACGTAACAGCCAGCAGCGCCGCGAGCGCCTGATCGAGCACTTCGGCGAGACCGAAAGCTCACTCAAGCGCCTGCATGGCCCGATCGGCATCTACATCGGCAGCAAGACCCCCGCCGAGATCGCGGTCAGCGTCATGGCGGAAATCCTTGCTGCGAAAAACGGCATTGCACTGCCGCGCAATGTCAGCGTGTCGGAGGCCAAGCGGGTTCGCGAAGAAGTGCCGTCGGTCTAGCCGAGCTATCAGGGTTCAGCGCGCCTGAGGGTGATGCGCGTCAGCTCCGACGGCACGCCCAGGCGCAGGGCAAAACCGGGCCAGAGGGCGGTGCCGTTGTTGACGTAAAGCTGCATGCCATCGACGTCATAGAACCCGGACACGAACCCCTCGTTGGCGTTGGCGATGAGCGGGGCCAGCGGGCGGATCATGCCGCCGTGGGTATGCCCGGACAACTGCAACGCCACGCCTTGACTGGCGGCTTTTCGGGCGTTGCGTGGCTGGTGGTCGAGCAGAATGATCGGCGCATCGGCAGGGGCCCCGGCCAGCGCTTGTTGCAGGTCCGGCCCCGGCAGACGAGCCCGTGGCGCGCTCAGGTCGGTGACCCCGGCGAGCACCAATTGCGCGCCGCCACGCTCGATGATGGCGTGGCTGTTGGACAGGCGCTTCATGCCCAGCGAGACGAAGTACTGCATCCACGTCTCGTTGTCGAAGAAATACTCGTGATTGCCCGGAATCACATACACCCCATCGGGAGCACGCAGGTCTCGCAACGGTTCCACGTCTTGTTTTCGAGCGCTCAGCGGGCCGTCGATCAAGTCGCCAGTGACCACGATCAGGTCCACCCCCAGCGCGTTCGAGCGATCGACCACCGCACGCGCCCATGGCTCGTCGAACAGCCGGCTGATGTGCATGTCGGTCAGCTGCAGCATCCTGTAGCCGTCAAACTGCGGTGGCAGGTTATTGATCGCCACTTCGATGTCCTTCACCGGCGGCACGCGCATCGCCTGATGCACGCCAATGGCCGCAAGGATCAACCCTGCCGTACCCAAGGCATAGCGCAGCGGGGCAGGTTGGGTGAGCCAGCGGCGGCGCACCAGCATGGTCAGCAGGGTGCCCAGGTCGACGACGAGCTGCAGCACTGCGATCAGCAATATCGCGCCGAACGCCCAGTTGAAGAACACCACCAGCGCACGGGGAAACTCCGGTGAAAACACGCTGCCGGACGAGAATCTGGCGTAGAGGTGGTATTGGGACGCGAGCAGCAACAATAGCGCACCGGCCAGCCGAGCGGGCAGGGGCCAGGGCATCGGCCAGATGAACCGCACGATCACATACAGGCAAGGGGTGCTGAACATCAGATGAAACATCAGGTGGCTCCCGGGATCGATTGAACAGCGCGCCTGCCAGGCAGGCAAGGCTCTGAAAGTATGGGGCTTGAGAGGTTCAGATCGGCGGCGTGGTAATACGTTCGACCGCCCGCCCCCGATTTCCCCATCTGGCGTCGGTCAGAAAGCGTGAAAGCCACCGCGCGGCAGCGCAGCGGCGACCTTTCAAAACCGCTAGGCGGAGGTCTCATTCATCGGTTTCAACGGCACATAAATATCGGTCTGCCACTGCTCCAGCGGCGTCTGGGGATAGACGCTCAGGTAGTGGAAGAACAGCGGGTGGTCCCTGAGCTCTTCGTTGCTCGCGGGGAGCCACTCGCGATAAAGCGGGTAGAGGGTTTCTCCGATGTAGTCAGGCGAGCCGGTATGCCGAATCACCGCGCAGCGTCCGGCGGGGATGACCCGCTCGCGCACGCCGAACTCCTTGGGCCGCACGGCGTCGGTGATTTCGCCGCAAATCGCGAACCGGAATTCGTCTGGCGGTGTGGTGTCGGGGTTGTCGTAGGGAATGCCGAAGGTACGGCTTCGGGCCACCGGCGACTGGCCGCTCTGCATGCGCCATTGCCGGAAAATGTCGACGCTTTCACTGAGAAGGCCGGGGGCCCCGCAGTGCTCAAGCGCGGCCACGCGGGTTTCGCTGAACGCGACGATGCGGATCTGCATGGTGATACTCCTGGAAAAATGTGGAACGACGAATACCGCACTCCAGGCTTGCCAGTTCGGGGCTTTGGCAAACACACTCGGCGCCCTGCCAAAGGCACGTTTGAATGCCCTGGAAAAGGCTTCGGGGCTTTCGAAGCCGGCGTCGAGCGCTGCCTGCAGCACCGACAGATCGGGCGAGGCGACCAGTTGGTGTGAGGCTCGCCTGAGCCTCATCAGTTGCACGTACTGCGACACGGGAACGCCCACGTACGCGGTGAACTGCCGATGGAAATGAAACGCCGAGAAGTTCGCGATTCGGCTCAAGGTGTTCACCGACAGCTCGCCGTCCAGGTGAGTGTCGATGTAGGCGAGCACGGCGTCGAACCGTTTTGCGTAGGCAGGACTGTATTCTGAGTCGGTCACCGGCGGGCAACTCCTGAAGATGCGGTGAGCCGTAGCATCCGATTTTCAGCCATCACGCTTCCTAGCCGCATTTGCTGTTGTGGTGTGATTTTAGTGAGCGGCTGGCCTGATGTGAGCTCAACAACCACAGGATAAACGCTACCGCACTGATCGACGCCCCCAAAAGACACACCGCCCACCACCCCCAATGCGCATAGGCTTGGGTCGCAGCCGCGGCGCCCAGTGCGCTGCCGATGGAATAGAAGCACATGTAGGCGCCGACCATGCGGCTTTGGGCGTCGGGGCGGGCAGCGAAAATCAGGCTCTGATTGGTGACGTGCACGGCCTGGACGGCGAAGTCGAGCAGGATCACGCCACAGAAAAGGGCGAGCAGTGAAGTCTGGGCGAAACTGATCGGCAGCCACGACAGCATCAGCACCCCCAACGCGACACCGGTGACGCGCTGGCCAAGGCCCTGATCGGCCCAGCGCCCGGCGCGTCTGGCCGCCAGCGCACCGGCCACACCCGCAAGGCCAAACAGGCCGATGGCCGTGTGCGACAGCGACAGCGGCGGGGCGCTCAAAGGCAGCACCATCGCCGTCCACAACACTGAAAATGCCGCGAAGATCAGCAGCGCCAGCAGGCCTCGAACCCTCAATACAGGCTCGGTCAGCAACAGCTGAAACAGCGAGCGAATGAGGCTCAGGTAGGGGCTGCGTGATTGCGCCGATGGCGTGTCCGGCACGCATTTCCACAGCACGATGGCCAGCGTGAGCATCAGCCCTGAGGAGACGAAATAAACCGCCCGCCAACCGGCCAGATCGGCGATCAGCCCCGAGGTGAAACGCGCCAACAGAATCCCCAACACAATGCCGCTGGTGACTGTGCCCACGGCCTGACCACGTTGTGACGGGGTGGCGAGCACGGCGGTGTAGGCCACCAGCACTTGTACCACCACCGCCATCAGCCCGACGACGATCATCGCCCCGAGCAAGGCCAGCCACGCCTGCGACGCACCCACCGCCGCGAGGGCAATGGCCGACAACAGCGCTTGAACCAGCACCAGACGCTTGCGATTGACCCGATCACCCAGCGGCACGATGAGCAGCAAACCCAGCGCGTAGCCAGCCTGGGTTGCAGTCACCACGATGCCGATCAATCCGGAAGCCACGCCCAGGCTCTCGGCCATGGCGTCCAGCAACGGCTGGGCAAAGTACACGCTTGCGACGGCCAGGCCACAGGTGATCGAGAACAGCAGGGTAAGCGCGGGAGTGAGAGCGGGCGAGTCGGTGTTGGCTGTCATATCGTCTTCCATGGGCGTAAACTGGTTTCAATTTGAAACTCATCGAGATTCTCGCGCAATCCTGTTTCATTTTGCAACCAGATTTCTGCCGGCTCGTTGAGATGACCTGCCCGGCCTACCGTTCAGAAGGTTAATAGAAATGACTGACATCCCCTCACCGGCAAGCGTTGAATGCCCCGTCGCCCGAACACTGGAAACCATCGGTGATCGCTGGTCATTACTGATCATTCGCGACGCGTTCGACGGTATTCGTCGATTCAGCGAGTTTCAGAAAAGCCTGGGCGTTGCCCGCAATATCCTCGCCTCACGCCTTAAAACACTGGTTGAGGTGGGGGTGTTCGAGGTCTGCCCGGCCTCGGATGGCAGCGCTTACAAGGAGTATGTCCTGACCGAAAAAGGCCGTGAGGTCTTTCCAATCGTGGTCAGCCTGCGGCAATGGGGCGAACGCTTTCAGTTTGCGCCCGGCGAGACCCGCTCGGTGCTGCTGGACAATACCGCTGGCCAGCCACTGATGACGATAGCGGTGCGCTCTGCGAGCGGCGAGTTGCTGGGGCCAGCGGATTGTTACCGGGTGCGGGTGGTGGTTGACGGCAGTTGAGTCGCCCACATGACCATTCGAGAAATCTGCCGAACTATGAGGGACGGGGGTGATTCGAACCTGGTAGACCCCCACTTAGCGGGGCGAGCGAGGTGCCTATGATTCACGCATCAGAAATACCCGGTGGTACGGAAAACGCCGTGGACTCCATTGAACCACTGGAACCCGGCAGGCCCGATGTCATGCCTTCTCCGCCGCCAAGCAGCGACAGCGAGGCGGGGCCGGAGCAAGAGGTTCCACTGAGCCCGCAGGAGCAGGCCGAGAGAGAGCAGTTGAGGAAGGTCGAATGGAACAACTCGACTGCGCGGGAGCATCCCGGGGAGATCTAGGGCTGCTGTCGCAAATCAAGCACCCATGGCGACGGTCAAGCTGGGACCGTCGCCATGGACGCTACAGGGCGATGCTTGACCTCAATGCTGGCTGACCACAGCCGCTTGATCAGCATCACCGGCCAGGCTGTTGCTGACATTACGCCCCAGCACCAGCACCGTCACCAGACCGCAACCCACCAAGGCCGTAGCCAGGCTCATCAGCACCGAGCTGCCCAGTTGGTCGACGATCTGCCCGCCGAAGAAAGAACCCAGTGCAATGATCACCTGAAACATGGCGACAAACAGCGGCATGCCGCGTTCCACATCCTTGGGTGCCACGACGAACATCCAGATGCTGGCGCAGGCCGGGAACGCGCCGAAGGCAAAACCCCAGAGCGCAATCAACATGGCTGCGCCCGTTAGGCCGGTGGCAAAGTAGGGAAACAGCGCGGTGCTGACGGCAATCAGCAGGGCGACCAGCATCAACGTGTGGCGCACGCTGCGGTTGGCGGCGAAACCGGCGAAGATGTTGCCCGCCACCCCGGCCATGCCATAGAGCAGCAGCAACGAGCCAATCGTCGGGCCGTCGAAGCCGGAGCTGTTTTTGAAGAACGGCGCGACATAGGTGTACGCGGCAAAGTGCGCCAGACCAATCAGCAGCACGGCGATCAACCCGACCCGGGCCAGCGGGTTGATGAACAGCGCGGGAAGGTCACTGACGCGGATGGCTTTGTCCGGATTCAGCTTGGGCAGCAAAAAGACCTGCGCCAGCAACACCGGTACGCCCAGCAATGCGGTCACCAGAAAGGTCATGCGCCAGCCCATCAGCTCGCTCAGCCAGGTGCCGACGGGCACGCCCAGCACGGTGGCCAGCGTGACGCCGACCATGATGATCGACGTCGCCTGTGCAACGCCCACGCCTTTGGGCGCCAGACGGCCGCTCAAGGCAATGGCCGTGGCCCAGAAGCCGCCGATGCTGACGCCCAGCAGGACGCGACCGAACAGCAGCAGATTGAAGTCGCTGGCATAGGCCACGACCGAGTTGGCGATGATCATGATCAGCGTCAGGCCGATCAGCAGGTAGCGGCGGTCCATCTTGCCAATCCCCACCGACAGCAACGGCGCGGCGAGGGCGGCCATGATGCCCGGCAGGGTCACCATCAAGCCTGCATGGCCGGCGCTGATGCCCAGGTCGCGGGCGACGTCGTTGAGCACGCCCACCGGGAGAAACTCACTGGTGACCAGGGCGAAGGCGCCGACGGCGACCGAGAGAATCGCCAGCCACTGCTGTTTGACGCTCTGTTGATGATGTTCGGGCGGGGCATGACTGGCGCTTGGCATGGTTTTGATTTCCAAGGATGAGTGTCGCCTGAAACAGGCGCAGGAGCGGGGAAACGAGGAGGGGATTGTAGGAGTC
>CAURWS010000033.1:0-14135 GCA_963528485.1 uncultured Pseudomonas sp.
TACGTATGGTCAGTCCACCCATCAGTGACTGACACAATGCTTTGGCCAGCAAGCCGGCTCCCACAGGTATGGCGTTCGACGATAGGTCAGAGTCGAAAATTATTTCCTCAACAACCGCAACCCGTTGAACACCACCAGCAAGCTCACCCCCATGTCCGCAAACACTGCCATCCACATGGTCGCCACACCCGCGAACGTCACGGCCAGGAAGATCGCCTTGATTACCAGCGCCAGCGCGATGTTCTGCTTGAGCACCGCAGCGGTGTCTCGCGACAGACGAATGAACGCCGGGATCTTGCGCAAATCGTCGTCCATCAACGCCACATCAGCGGTCTCAATGGCGGTGTCCGTCCCGGCAGCCGCCATGGCGAAACCGATCTCGGCCCGCGCCAACGCAGGCGCGTCGTTGATGCCGTCGCCGACCATCCCGACGCGATGGTTCTGCGCGTACAGCCCTTCAATGGCCTGCAACTTGTCGGTCGGCAGCAGATTGCCCTGGGCCTGATCGATCCCCACCTGCGCCGCAATCGCCTTGGCGGTGTGCGGGTTATCACCGGTCAGCATCACGGTTTTCACGCCCAGCGCATGCAGTTGCGCGATGGCTTCGCGGCTGCTGTCCTTGACCGTGTCGGCCACGGCGAACAGCGCCAACGGCCCGGTTTCGTCAAACAGCAACACCACGGTTTTGCCCTGGGTCTCCAGCACCTCAAGGCGCGCCTCAAGTTCAGGCGAACACAGCCCGGACTCGTGCACCAGCCGATGGTTACCCAAGTGGTACAAGTGACCCTCGACCTCGCCCTTCACACCCCGCCCGCCCAGCGCTTCGAACGCCTCGACCGGCAGATGCCCGTCCTTGCCGAAATCAGTGGCAATGGCCTGAGAAACCGGATGATCGGAACGCCCCGCCAGGCTCGCGGAAATCGCCAGCGCGCGCTCACCGAACGCCTCGTCGAGCAGCACGTAATCGGTCTGCACAGGCTTGCCGTGAGTGATGGTCCCGGTCTTGTCCAACGCGAGGTAATCGAGCTTGTGGCCCATTTCCAGATAGACGCCACCCTTGACCAGAATCCCCTTGCGCGCCGCCGCGGCGAGACCGCTGACGATGCTCACGGGCGTCGAAATCACCAACGCACAGGGGCACGCCACCACCAGCAACACCAGCGCGCGGTAGATCCAGTCGAACCACGCCGCGCCCATGAACAGCGGCGGGATGATCGCCACGGCCAGCGCCAGCGCGAACACAGCGGGCGTGTAGATTTTCGAGAAACTGTCGACGAAGCGCTGGGTCGGCGCACGTGCACCTTGAGCGGCTTCGACCGCATGAATGATCCGCGCCAAGGTCGAATTGTTCGCCGCAGCCGTGACCTTGTATTCCAGTGAGCCGGCCTGGTTGATAGTCCCGGCAAACACCTTGTCGCCGATGGTTTTCTCGACTGGCAGGCTCTCACCCGTGATCGGCGCCTGATCGATGCTCGAATGCCCCGCGACCACTTCGCCGTCGAGGCCAATGCGCTCGCCCGGCTTGACCCGCACCACGCTGCCCAGGGCGATCTGTTTGACCTCGACCTCAACCCACTGGCCGTTCTGCTGAACCGTCGCCATCTCAGGCGTCAGCTGCATCAGGCCGCCAATGGCGTTGCGCGCGCGGTCCAGGGATTTGGCTTCGATCAGCTCGGCCACGGTGAACAGGAACATCACCATGGCCGCCTCCGGCCATTGCCCGATCAGCACGGCACCGGTCACAGCGATGCTCATCAGGGCGTTGATGTTCAGGTTGAAGTTCTTGAGCGCGATCCAGCCTTTTTTATAGGTGGTCAGGCCGCCGCTGAAAATCGCGACCACGGCAATCAGTGCCACGACCCACGTTGGCGCGGCATCGGTGAAGTGGATGACTTCCGCCGTCACGGCAGCCACGCCGGAAAGCGCCAGTGGCCACCAGGGCTTTTTCGGCGCAGGCAGCGACGCTGCTTCGTCAGCGCCTTGCTCGATCACATCCGCCTGCATGCCCAGCGAACCGATGGCCTCGCGAATCGGCTCGGTCGAAGGCAGCTCATGCCAGACGCCCAACACGCGATTGATCAGGTTGAATTCGAGCGTCTGGATGCCCGACATCTTGCCCAGCTTGTTCTGGATCAGCGTCTGCTCGGTGGGGCAATCCATCGCTTCGATGCGAAAACGGCTGAGCCGCGCGTTGTCGGTCGAACCGTTGCCAACGCTGACAACCGCCGGAGCGCTCTCATGAGAACAGCAGGAATGGGCTGCGTGTTCATGCTTGCCGACCGACGTGAATTTGCCGAGGGCGGCGTGGCTGTGACCCGCATGGTCATGACCTGTGTGATCGTGGCCGGTTTGATCGTGGAGCGAATGTTTGTGTACAGAGTCACTCATCGATTGAGTCTCTTGGTGTGCGTGTTGCCAAGTGAACACCCTGTAGCCACTATAGGGTCAAGCCTCAACTACGGGATCAGTCACATGAACGCATCTTTCAAGATCGGCGAGCTGGCCAAACTGACCGACTGCCCGGTGGAGACCATCCGCTATTACGAGCGCGAAGGCCTGCTGGCCGAGCCTGCGCGCAGCGAGGGCAACTACCGGCTTTACACCCAGGTGCATGTCGAGCGCCTGACGTTCATCCGCAACTGCCGCAGCCTGGACATGACCCTGGATGAAATCCGCAGCCTGCTGACCCTGCGCGACAGCCCGCAGGATCAGTGCGAAAGCGTGAACGCGCTGATCGACGAACACATCCAGCACGTCAACGCGCGCATCGCCAGCCTGCAGGCCTTGCAGGAGCAACTGGTGGATCTGCGCCAGCGTTGCAGCGAGGGCGCGCCGGATCATTGCGGGATTCTGGATCGGCTGGAGATCAGCGGCAGCGTCGTTACGCCGGAAGTCGAGCACTCCCACGTAGGACGCAGTCATGGGCATTAAAGCCACCTGCCCCTGAAACTGATTTCGAATTCGACTCGGACCTGTAGGAGCGCGCTTGCCCGCGATGTCGGTGTGTCAGGCGACATACATGTCACAGACATACCGCCATCGCGGGCAAGCGCGCTCCTACAAATATGACATTTACGCGCTATGAATACGCTCCACCGCCTCGGTCACACCCGCGCCGTACTCGGGGTCAGCCAGCGTGCAATGTTTGATGTGCAGCGCGATGATCGGCGCCGACACGCCGCGCAGGGCACGTGCGGTGTTGTCGAACAGCGACTGTTTCTCTTTCGGGCTCATCTTGCGGAACAGGTTGCCCGGTTGCGAGAAGTAGTCGTCGTCCACGCGATGGTTCCAATGGTCCGCAGCGCCTTCGATGGACAGCGGCGGCTCGCGGAAGTCAGGCTGTTCCTGAAACGCGCCCTTGGTGTTGGGCTCGTAGGACGTCATGCCGCCGCGGTTGCCGTCGATGCGCATCAGGCCATCGCGGTGGTAGCTATTCACGTGCAGCGCGGCCTTCGGCGAGTTCACCGGGATCTGGTGGTGGTTGACGCTCAAGCGGTAGCGTTGCGCGTCGCCGTAGGAGAACAGACGGCCTTGTAGCATTTTGTCCGGTGAAAAACTGATGCCAGGCACCACGTTGGACGGCGCGAATGCCGCTTGCTCAACGTCAGCGAAATTGTTTTCCGGGTTGCGGTTCAGCTCGAAGTACCCGACTTCGATCAGCGGGTAGTCGGCTTTCGGCCAAACCTTGGTCAGGTCGAACGGGTTGATGTGGTACGAGCCCGCTTGCTTCTCCGGCATGATCTGCACGAACAGCTTCCAGCGCGGGAAGTTGCCGTTCTCGATGTTTTCGTACAGGTCACGGTGATGCGACTCACGATCGCGACCTACCAGATCCTGCGCTTCGGCGTCGGTCAGGTTGGCAATGCCTTGCTGGGACACGAAGTGGAACTTGACCCAGAAACGCTCATGCTGGGCGTTGAGGAAGCTGTAGGTGTGGCTGCCAAACCCGTGCATCTCACGGTAGCTGCGAGGGATGCCGCGCTCGCTCATGACCACGGTCACTTGGTGGAAGGCTTCCGGGAGTTGGGTCCAGAAGTCCCAGTTGTTTTCGGCGCTGCGCATGCCGGTGCGCGGGTCGCGCTTCACGGCGTGGTTCAGGTCCGGGAATTTCAGCGGGTCGCGCAGGAAGAATACCGGCGTGTTGTTGCCGACCAGGTCCCAGTTGCCTTCTTCGGTGTAGAACTTCAGGGCGAAGCCGCGAATGTCGCGCTCGGCGTCTGCTGCGCCGCGCTCACCGGCTACAGTGGAGAAGCGGGCGAACATTTCGGTCTGCTTGCCGACGTGCGAGAAGATTTTGGCGCGAGTGAATCGAGTAATGTCTTGAGTCACAGTGAAGGTGCCGAACGCGCCCGAGCCCTTGGCGTGCATGCGGCGTTCTGGAATGACCTCGCGATCAAAGTGCGCCAGTTTTTCCAGGAACCACACGTCTTGCAGCAGCGCCGGACCATTGGGGCCAGCGGTTTGAATGTTCTGGTTATCAGCTACCGGGGCGCCGAATGCGGTGGTCAGTTTGTTGCTCATGGGTGTATCTCCACAGGTCGCGTGTCTTGTTCGATGTGGAGAACGATAAGCAAATGCGGGCCGGGAAGCTCATTGTGAGTCCGCACTGGACTGATAGAGAAGATTAATAGACGATCGATTGATCAATAGCAAACAACGACGAACGGACATACTCTAGCAGAGCGCGCTTGCCCTTGATGCGGTGCGTCAGCAACCCTATTCGTCACGGGTACACCGCCATCGTCCGGATGCGGCCCAGACCAAGCGCGCTCCTGCAGGGGTTATTCAGATCTGGCTGCGGTGATACCCGTGCGGCACGCCGCCCTTGGACAGCACCCACTGCCACAGCTGGATATCCCGGGCGCGAAAGGCCCCGGCGCAGGACAGCAGGTAATAACGCCACATGCGATAAAAGCGCTCACCCAGCGTCGGCTCAAACGCCGGCCAGGCCTTCATGAAGTTGTCATGCCAGGCCATAAGTGTCTTGTCGTAGTCCGAACCGAAGTTGTGCAGGTCTTCAACGACAAACAAACCGTCCATGGCGTCGCCCATCTGCCCGATTGAAGGCAGGTCACCATTGGGGAATATATATTTGTCGATCCACGGATCAGGATAAGAGTTGCGTTGATTCTTGCCGATGGTATGCAACAGGAACAAACCGCCCGGTTTCAAACAGCGATTCGCTAACTCCATGTATTCACGGTGATTTTTGCGCCCGACATGTTCAAACATGCCAACACTGGCAATCGCGTCGAACTGTTCGTCGAGTTCACGGTAATCCTGAAAACGAAACTCCAGCGGCAAATGCTTGTAACGTTCCTTGGCCCAGGCGATCTGCTCTTTGGAGATACTCACACCCACCGCTTCAACGCCATAGTGTTCGGCGGCATAACTCATGAAACTGCCCCAGCCGCAGCCGATGTCCAAAACGCGCATGCCGGGCTTGAGTTGCAACTTGCGGCAGATCAGATCGAGTTTGGCAGCTTGCGCCTCTTCCAGCGTGGTCGCGTTCTCCCAATACCCGCAGGTATAGGTCATGCGCGAGTCGAGCATCTTCGAGTAGAAATCGTTGCCCAAGTCGTAATGCACTTCGCCCACGGTCTTGGAGCGTTTGATGTTCTGGCGGTTCATGAACTTGGCCATGAGCGCGTAGAACACCAGCCGGATGGGCTTTACGTCGTCGGTCATGCCGGTCTTGAGCAGGCGGTGGAAAAACTCGTCCAGATGATCACTGTCCCACTGCCCATCCATGTACGCTTCGCCCAACCCCAGATTACCCTGTGCGAACGCCCTTTCTATAACGCCGGGTCCATTGAAGCGAATGTCTGAGGGGGCGGAGCCATTAATCTGGATGCCGGCTTCGCCGAGTATTCGAGCAGCAGTGCGGTAGAGGCCGGAGTTGTGATCAGAGTAGGTGTCAGTGCTGAAGTTCGTCGTGGTCATGGAGGGAAATTTCCAAACGCGTGTCAGGCTAAAGACTTATCGGTAGACCCCGACTATAGAACAAACATCCCAAAGAATTAAACTCAATAGATCCAATTGACAGATTGAAAATATCTATCAAATCATGTTGTTTACCACCTTGCAAAACAGTTATTACATAAATGCAACAATCGGAACTTGCATTAAAAGCGAGACGGCCAACCAAGTTAGGTTTTAACCGGTTAGAACATAGAAGGTTTGTGCGGTCTTACGCGGAAGTTTGGATCGCATGAATGCGTTTGTGTGGGAGCCGCCTTGCTGGCTCCCACAGGTCAATCCGAATTCAAACCGCCACAGGCGCCTTGATGCTTGGATCGGCGTCATAACCCACGATTTCGAAATCTTCGAAACGGTAGTCGTAGATGCTCTCCGGACGACGATGGATCTTCAGCTGAGGCAGCGCTTTCGGCGTGCGGGTCAGCTGAGTGGCGATCTGTTCTTCGGGGTTCGAATAGGCGTGGGTGTCGCCCAGACTGACGATGATCTCATGGGGGATCAGATCGCACTGCTGCGCCAGCATGTGGGTCAGCAGCGCCAGGGCGGCGATGTTGTACGGCAGGCCGAGGAACACGTCCGAGCTGCGAATGTACAGCTGCATCGACAGCTTGCCGTCAGCGACGAACGCCTGATACAGCAGATGACAGACCGCCAGCGCCTGACGCCCGGCCTTGACGTTTTCTTGCGGCGAGAGTTTTTCGTCCGGCAGGTACTCGGTGTTCCAGCCGTGGAACAGGATGCGGCGGCTGTTGGGGTTGTTCTTCAGGCAGTCGACCATGTAGTCGATCTGGTTGATCTTGCCACCATCCTTGGTCGGCCAGCCGGTCCACTGCGCGCCGTACACAGGACCCAGGTCGCCTTCTTCGGTTGCCCACTCATCCCAGATGGTCACGCCGTTTTCGTTGAGCCATTTGGTATTGGTGTTGCCGCTGAGCATCCAGATGAGCTCGTTGGCGATGCTTTTGAAGTGCAGCTTTTTGGTGGTCAGCAGCGGGAAGCCATCGGCCAGGTTGTGGCGGATCTGACGACCGAACACAGCCGTGGTGCCCGTGCCGGTGCGGTCGCCCTTGCGCGTTCCGTTGGCGATGACGTCCTGTAACAGCTCAAGGTATTGCTTCATGCCCTAAGGCCCTCTGTATCGGTGAATCTGCCAGGCGCTAGCACAAAAGCAAGGCCCGGCAGTTCAGAATCAAGCCGCTGCGTTGTTGGCAGCCGGCGCGCGGTGGTAGGCCAGCCAGATCAGCACCAGGCCGCCGATAATCATCGGCAGGCTGAGGATCTGACCCATGGTGACCCAGCCCCAGGCCAGATAACCCAGCTGGGCATCGGGTACGCGGACGAACTCCACTACGAAGCGGAAGATCCCGTAAAACAGCGCGAACATGCCGGAAACGGCCATGGTCGGGCGCGGTTTGCGCGAGAAGAAGTAAAGAATGGCGAACAGTGCCACACCTTCCAGCGCGAACTGATACAGCTGCGACGGATGGCGCGGCAGCTGCGCAGGGTCGCTGAACGGCGGGAAGACCATGGCCCACGGCAGGTCGGTCGGCTTGCCCCACAGCTCGCCATTGATGAAGTTGCCGATGCGCCCGGCGCCCAGGCCGATCGGCACCATCGGCGCGATGAAGTCCATCAGCTGGAAGAACGACTTGCCGTTGCGCTTGCCGAACCAGTAGGTCGCGATCATCACGCCGATGAAACCACCGTGGAACGCCATGCCGCCCTTCCACACTTCGAAGATCAGCAGCGGGTTGGCGATATAGTTCGGCAGGTCGTAGAACAGCACGTAGCCGAGCCGCCCGCCGACGATCACCCCCATCGCGACCCAGAAGATCATGTCCGAGAGTTTTTCCTTGGTCCACGTCGGGTCGAACTTGTTCAGACGGCGCGACGCCAGGAACCAGGCACTGCCGATACCGACCAGATACATCAGGCCGTACCAGTGAATTTGCAGCGGACCGATGGCCACGGCTACCGGGTCAATCTGCGGGTAAGGCAGCATTGCGACTCCTTAAAAAAGCGCTCGTAGAGCGACGAATCAGATCAGAAAACTGGTACCAACCACCACCAGCAACAGTGCGAACAGTCGTTTCAGCACCCTGGGTGACAGTTTATGCGCAAGCCTTGCGCCAAATCGGGCGAAAAACATGCTGGTGACAGCGATGCCGATCAACGCCGGCAGGTACACGAAACCGAGACTATGCGGGGGCAACAACGGGTCGTGCCACCCCAGAATCATGAAACTTATGGCACTGGCCACGGCAATCGGAAAGCCGCACGCCGATGACGTCGCCACCGCCTGCTGCATGGTCAGACTGCGCCAGGTCAGAAACGGCACGGTCAGCGAGCCGCCGCCGATACCAAAGATCGCCGACGCCCAGCCGATCACCACGCCTGCGGCGGTAAGGCCGGGTTTGCCGGGTACGCCGCGGCTGGCCTTGGGCTTGAGGTCCAGAGCCATCTGGATCGCCACCAGAATCGCGAACACGCCAATGATCTTCTGCAGGTTGGGTCCGGCGATGTAGCTGGCCGTCAGCGCGCCAAACCCTGCGCCGATCAGAATGCCCACAGTCATCCAGGCGAACACCGGCCAGCGCACGGCGCCCATGCGGTGATGGGCCCTGACCGACTGGATCGAGGTGAAGACGATGGTCGCCAGCGACGTGCCGACGGCCAAATGGGTCAGCACTTCGCTGTCAAAACCTTGCAGCGTGAAGCTGAACACCAGCACCGGAACGATGATGATCCCGCCGCCCACGCCGAACAGCCCGGCCAGCACACCGGCGCACGCGCCTAGGGCCAGATAGAGCAGAAATTCCATGGGAGTCTCCGAAAATCAGTGCGGCAGTCTACCGGAGCGAGCGTTTGCACTCTACCTGCGGTCGATGGATGTCTACCGGATGTGTGCGTAGAGTAGCGACAAAAAGGAGGCCCGCATGTGCCTGATCGTCTTCGCCTGGCGCCCTGCCCACCCGCAGCCGCTGATCCTGGCGGCCAACCGTGACGAATTCTACGCCCGCCCCACCTTGCCCCTCGCCCAATGGGAAGACGCCCCGCATGTCTTTGCCGGCCGCGACCTGGAAGCCGGTGGCACCTGGCTCGGCGTCAGCGCTGATGGGCGTATTGCCGCGCTGACCAACATTCGCGCCCCTGGTCAGCCCTTGGGTCGTCGCTCGCGAGGCGAGCTGGTTGCTCATTTTTTGACCGGCTCCTTGTCGATAGATGAATACCTTCGTGAAGTCGCCGGGCGCTCGTCGGAATACGGCGGCTTCAATCTGCTGGTGGGCAATCGCCAGGAACTGCATTTTCTCAACGCCGCCCACCCCGTGCCGCGTCGGCTTGAAGCCGGTGTTTATGGGGTTTCCAATGCAGGCCTTGATACGCCGTGGCCCAAGTTGATGAAGGCCAAGGCTGCGCTCTCGGACCAGCTGGATCAGCCTGAGCCTGAGGCGCTATTCGGGTTTCTTGCCGATGCAGAGGCTGCGCCGGACGCTGACCTGCCAAGCACCGGCGTGGGTTTCGCAACCGAGAAACTGCTGTCCAGCGTGTTCATCGCCAGCCCCAACTACGGGACGCGGGCGAGCACGGTGCTGATGGCGAATGCGGATGGCAGCCGAAGACTGATCGAGCGCAGTTTCGGGCCCTATGGGGGGAGATTGGGCGAGGTAGAAATAGAAATCTGAAGCGATATCCCTGTAGCCGCCCGGCTTGCCGGCGGTCGCGAGCTAAGAGACGCCACCATCGGCAAGCCGTGCTACAGAAGGTACGAGCCTCAATGCCCTTTGACAGAAGCCGGATTGATCATCCGCGACAACCCGAGATTCCTCAGCGCCAGCTGCAGCGAGCTGCTGATGACTTGCGGGTTGTCGTTTTTCATCAGTTGTTCCAGCAGTTCCTTGGCCTTGCTCAGGTTGATCTGGCGCAGCATCCACTTCACTTTCGGCAAGTTGGTGGCGTTCATCGACAGGCTGTCAAAGCCCATCGCCATCAACAGCACCGCAGCGGCAGGGTCACCCGCCATCTCGCCGCAAATGCTGACCGGCTTGCCCTCGGCGTGAGCGTCGCGCACGACATTCTGCAGGGCCTGTAGAACCGCCGGGTGCAGGTAGTCGTACAGATCGGCCACGCGCGGGTTGTTGCGGTCGACCGCCAGCAGGTACTGGGTCAGGTCGTTGGAACCGACCGACAGGAAGTCAACCTGACGCGCCAGCTCGCGGGTCTGGTAGACCGCCGCCGGTACTTCGATCATCACGCCCACCGGCGGCATCGGCACGTCGGTGCCTTCGTCGCGCACTTCGCCCCAGGCACGGTGGATCAGGTGCAAGGCTTCTTCGGTTTCGTGGGTGCCGGAGATCATCGGCAGCAGAATCCGCAGGTTGTTCAGGCCTTCGCTGGCCTTGAGCATCGCGCGGGTCTGCACCAGGAAGATTTCCGGGTGGTCGAGGGTCACACGAATGCCGCGCCAGCCCAGGAACGGGTTGTCTTCCTTGATCGGGAAGTACGACAGCGCCTTGTCACCGCCAATGTCCAGCGTACGCATGGTCACCGGCAGCGGGTGAAAGGCCGCCAGTTGCTCGCGGTAGATCGCCAGCTGTTCCTTTTCGCTCGGGAAACGCTGCTGGATCATGAACGGCACTTCAGTGCGATACAGCCCCACACCTTCGGCGCCGCGCTGCTGCGCGCGAGCCACGTCAGCCAGCAGGCCAGTGTTGACCCACAGCGGCATGCGATGGCCATCGAGGGTCACGCAAGGCAGTTCACGCAGCGCGTCGAGGCCCTGGGACAGCTGACGCTCTTCTTCGACCACCACCGAGTACTGCTTGCGCAGGGCCTCGCTGGGGTTGGTGTAGACCTCGCCGTGGTAGCCATCGACGATCAGCTCGATGCCATCGACCTTGGAATACGGCAGATCGACCGCGCCCATGACCGTGGGAATGCCCATGGCCCGGGCCAGAATCGCCACGTGGGAGTTGCCCGAACCCAGTACCGAGACCAGACCGACGAGCTTGCCTTCCGGCACTTCGCCCAGCATGGCCGGGGACAGCTCTTCACTGACCAAAATGGTGTTGTCGGGGTAAACCAGCGTTTGCTGACGCGCTTCCTGAAGGTAAGCGAGCAGGCGACGGCCAAGGTCTTTGACGTCCGATGCCCGCTCGCGCAGGTAGGCGTCGTCCATCAGTTCGAAGCGATTGACGTGCTCATTGACCACCGAACGCAGCGCGCCCTGTGCCCATTGGCCGGTCTTGATGATGTTGGTGACTTCGCTGCCCAGCGAGGCATCGTCGAGCATCATCAGGTAAACGTCAAACAACGCGCGCTCTTCAGGGCGCAATTGTGTAGCCAACTTCGCCGAAAGGGTACGCATGTCGCTGCGAACGCCTTCAAGCGCGTTTTGAAAGAGTGCGAGTTCCGCGTCGATGTCGGTGACAGTCTTGTCCGGCACCACTTCAAGATCGGCCGGCGGCAGCATGACCAGCGCCGTACCCACCGCAGCGCCCGGAGAACCGGCCACGCCGACGAATTTGGCTTCCTGGATGCCCTTGCCCTGACGCCCCAGCCCGCGAATGGAGCCGGTGGCCTCAGCGTGGGCGATAACGCCGGCGAGCTGGGCGCTCATGGTCACGAGGAAAGCTTCTTCCCCTTCGTCGAACTGACGGCGCTCCTTTTGCTGGATCACCAATACGCCGACGACACGCCGGTGGTGGATGATCGGCGCGCCAAGGAAAGAAGCAAAGCGCTCTTCACCGGTCTCGGCAAAGTAGCGATAACGAGGGTGATCGGCGGCGTTTTCCAGGTTCAACGGCTCTTCGCGCGTACCGACCAGGCCGACCAGACCTTCATTGGGGGCCATGCTGACCTTGCCGATCGAGCGCTTGTTCAAGCCCTCGGTGGCCATCAGCACGAAACGATTGCTTTCGGGGTCGAGCAAATAGACCGAGCAGACCTGGCTGCTCATGGCCTCTTTGACGCGTAACACAATAATCCCCAACGCCGCCTTGAGATCCTTGGCGGAGTTAACTTCCTGGACGATCTTGCGCAGCGTATTGAGCATGGCTCGGGGTCGAACTCCGTGTCAGTCGCGCGCCAACAGGCGCGGGGCAAGCTCTTTGAGTGCGCGGCGATACACTTCGCGCTTGAATGTCACCACCTGGCCCAACGGATACCAATAGCTGACCCATTTCCAGCCATCGAACTCCGGTTTACCGGTCAAATCCATCCGCACCCGCTGCTCGTTGGAGATCAGGCGCAGGAGAAACCATTTTTGCTTCTGACCGATACACAGCGGCTGGCTGTGCGTGCGCACCAGACGTTGCGGCAGACGATAGCGCAACCAGCCACGGGTGCAGGCCAGAATTTCAACATCGTGCCGTTCCAGCCCGACTTCTTCATTCAATTCACGGTAGAGCGCGTCTTCCGGCGTCTCCTGAGGGTTGATTCCCCCTTGCGGAAACTGCCAGGCATCTTGGTTGATACGGCGAGCCCATAAGACCTGGCCAGCATCATTTGTCAGAATTATCCCGACATTAGGGCGGAAACCATCGGGGTCGATCACGGCTACAACCTCGCAAACGCATGTCGTCGCATTGTTCCACAAAGATCGTGAAGGCAGCAACGAGGCGCAGACAGCTTATCGCGACAACTGCATTAATAGATGCGATCACTTGATGAAACCTCGTATTCTTGTGCTCTTTGTTCAGCTATTTCAGCGAGTAACCGCATGCGCCTGGCATTATTCGACCTTGACAACACCCTCCTCGGCGGTGACAGCGATCACGCGTGGGGCGATTACCTGTGCGAACGCGGCATCCTTGACGGCGCTGCCTACAAGGCGCGTAACGACGCGTTTTATCAGGACTACCTGGCGGGCACCCTAAACCTGACCGACTACCTGAATTTCAGCCTGGAAATCCTGGGCCGCACCGAAATGGCCCAACTCGACGAATGGCATGGTGAATTCATGCGCGATTGCATCGAGGCGCTGATGCTGCCAAAGGCATTGGCCCTGATCGCCAAGCATCGCGATGCCGGCGACAAGCTGGTGGTGATCACCGCAACCAACCGTTTCGTGACCGCCCCGATCGTCGCCCGCCTGGGCATCGAAACCCTGCTGGCCACCGAGTGCGAAATCGTCGACGGCCGCTACACCGGTCGTACCACCGACGTGCCGTGCTTCCGTGAAGGCAAGGTGACCCGCCTGAACCGCTGGATCGAGGAAAACGGCTTCAATCTGGACGACAGCTACTTCTACAGCGACTCGATGAACGACCTGCCGCTGCTGGAACAGGTCGCCAACCCGGTGGCTGTCGACCCGGACGAAAAACTGCGCGCCGAAGCGACCCGTCGCGGCTGGCCGGTGATTTCGTTGCGCGATTGAGATACCCAAACCGCCTCCCCCAAAGGTTTGCATTCGGCATGCAGACGGGGGAGATCTCTCGATCCTGTTTTAAACGGGCTTGGCACCCATCAGCCCGGCGATGGCGACGAAACAGACGGCGCTGAAAATCGCCAGACCCAGCGTAAAACGCGAGTTGCCGACGATCACCGGGCGGCGCAGCCGGTTAACCCGCACCGCCAGCCATGCCCAGCTCAACGCACCGAAGGTGTAGAGAATGCTCGCCCCCAGCAGCCAGGTCTGGCCCAGCGGCCAACCGGCGTAATGCACCAGCCACCAGCCGCTGATGGGCAAGGTCAGCAGGCACAGGCCCATCAGCAGCCAGACAAACACCCAGGGCCTTTGCATCGCGCGATTCTGCACGGTGAGATCCCCGGCCCGACGCCCCCGGACGATCCACACCGTCAACGCCAACCCGCTGATGAACAGCAGGGCCGTCGTGACCATGTGCAGGATTTTCAGCGCGGCGAAGTGTTCCATGGGGTTCGTTCCTTTATATAGGGCCGTGCTTTGAGCGTAGTCGCGAGCGGGAAGTTGCGTTGGGTCGCAATTCCACAGCCACCGCACACAGCATGCCGAACACAGAACCTGTGGGAGCCGGCTTGCTGCGGGCGGCGTTCCGACGAATGCGGTGTGTCAGTCGGCATTTATGTATCTGATGTACCGCTTTCGCCAGCAAGCCGGCTCCCACAGGATCGAGGACAGCGCGAACATTTGCGTCAGCCCAAAAACAACCGGTACGCCGGGTTATTCGTCTCATCCC
>CAURWS010000034.1:0-14112 GCA_963528485.1 uncultured Pseudomonas sp.
AGGTGGTTCGGTGATGGACTGGTCTACCGCGTGCCCGGACTGGGAGCGGCGGATTCTTTCTCGTCAGTCGCTGATCCCGTTTCCGCCGCTGTTCCGCAGTGAAGCAGAAGAAGCGCTCGATCTGTTCAAGTCGCTCAAGGTCGTGGACGTTCCAGGCCAACCAACGTTTGGTGAGTGCTGCGAGCAGTGGGTGTTCGATTTCGTGTCGGCGGTCTTCGGCGCGTATGACGCCGAGCCCGGGCCACAGAAAATCCGCGAGTTCTTCCTGCTGATCAGCAAGAAGAATTCAAAATCGACCATCGCGGCTGGGATCATGGTCACTGCCTTAGTGCGGAACTGGCGGGAGAACGAAGAGCTGCTGATCCTGGCGCCGACGATCGAGGTTGCGCAAAACAGTTTCAAGCCAGCTGCCGCGATGGTGCGAGCTGATCCGGTACTGGAACAGATGATGAACGTGCAGGACCACCTGCGGACCATCACACACCTGAACACAAAGGCTTCCTTGAAGGTGGTCGCTGCTGACTCCGACACGGTGTCCGGTAAGAAATCCGGCAAGATCCTCATCGACGAACTCTGGGTGTTCGGTAAGCGGCCCAACGCCGACGCGATGCTGATGGAAGCTACCGGCGGTCTCATCTCGCGTGACGAAGGGTTTGTGATCTTCCTGTCCACGCAAAGCGACGAGCCGCCGGCGGGAGTTTTCAAGGAAAAGCTCGACTACTACCGCGATGTCAGGGACGGGAAGGTCAAGGACAAGAAGTCCTTGGGCGTTCTGTACGAATTCCCCAAGGCGATGATTGAGTCTGAGGAATACCTGCTCCCCCACAATTACTACGTCACAAACCCCAACATGGGGAGGTCTGTCAGCGCGGAATGGCTGGAAGACCAGATGATCAAGGAAAGCCAGAAAGAGCCTGGCAGTCGGCAAAAATTCCTCGCGAAGCACCTGAACATCCAGATCGGTATGAACCTGCGGGCGAATCGCTGGCCCGGCACGGATTTCTGGGAGCAACAGGCCAAGCTCAAGACGCTGACGCTCAAGCAATTGATCAAGCGCTGCGAGGTCATTGACGTCGGTATTGACGGTGGTGGCCTTGACGACCTGCTGGGCCTGGCCGTGGTGGGGCGTGATGCAATCACCCGGGAATGGCTGGCTTGGACAAGGGCCTGGGCGCACCCGTCGGTGCTGGAGCGCCGGAAAAGTGAGGCGCCTCGATTCCATGACTTCGCCAAAGACGGTGACCTGATTCTTGTCGAGCGGATCGGCGAAGACGTCGAGCAGGTTGCTGAGCTGGTGCTGGAAATTTACGAGTCCGGCCTGCTGGACATGATCGGCGTTGACCCGGCTGGCGTCGGCGCGATTCTCGACGCGCTGATCTCGCTGGGCATCCCTAAAGAGCTGGTGATCGGCATTTCTCAAGGCTGGCGCCTCTGCGGAGCGATCAAGACTGCAGAACGACGGCTCGCCGAAGGCGGCTTGGTCCACAGCGGCCAACCGTTGATGGCCTGGTGCTGCGGTAACGCGAAGGTAGTGCCCGCTGGTAACGCAATCCTGATCACCAAGCAGGCGTCAGGCACCGCAAAGATTGACCCCCTGATGGCGCTGTTCAACGCAGTCGAACTGATGTCCCGCAACCCAGTGGCGCGCGGCAACGTCGACGATTTCTTCGATGATCCGATAATGGCAGGGCTCTGATGGCGAGCGATAAAAAACCGGGACGGATTCGCTCCGCGCTGCAGAGTTGGCTGGGTGTCCCGATCGGCCTAACGAATGAGGCGTTTTGGCAAGAGTGGTTCGGCAGCTCCACCAGCGGGAAGAACGTCACCGTCGACGGATCGATCCGGCTCTCGACGGTCTGGGCGTGTGTGCGCCTGCTGTCCGAGTCGGTATCGACACTGCCGCTCAAACTCTATCGCCGCATGCCCGATGGTTCCCGCGAGTCGGCGAAGGACCATCCGCTGTTTCGTGTGCTCTGCCGTTCGCCAAATGCTGAGATGACCCCGCAGCGCTTCATGCTGATGGTTGTGGCCAGCATCTGCATGCGTGGCAACGCTTTCGTCGAGAAGAAGTTCATCGGCAGCCGTATCGTTGCGCTTGATCCGCTGCTGCCTCAGTGCATGACGGTCAAGCGGCAAACCAATGGTCGGTTGAAGTACACCTACACCGAGAACGGCGTCGAGCGGGACATTCCTGAAAAGAATTTGATGCACATCCGAGGCTTCGGCCTGGATGGCGTCTGCGGGATGCTGCCGGTCACCACCGGGCGTGATGTGATCGGCGCCGCGCTGGCGGCAGAAGAGGCAGCCGCCAAGGTGTTTGCCAACGGATTGCAGGCTTCCGGGTTTCTTACCGTGGAAGGTGGTGCCGCGCAGGGCGCTGGCACACTGACGCCCAAGCAGCGCGAGCAGCTGAAAAAGGCACTGGCTGCATTCAGCAGCTCGAAGAATGCTGGCAAGACAATGGTTCTTGAGGCTGGCCTGAAGTACCAGGGCATCACCATGAACCCCGAAGCGGCTCAGATGCTTGAGACGCGAGCCTTCAACGTTGAGGAAATCTGTCGGTGGTTCCGCGTACCGCCGTTCATGGTTGGCCACATGGACAAGCAGTCGAGCTGGGCGGCCAGTGTCGAGGCGCAGAACCTTCACTTTCTGACGAACAGCTTGCGCCCGTTGCTTGTGAACATCGAGCAGGAAATCACTCGCTGCCTGATAGGAGAGGCGGATGCCGACGAGTTCTTCGCGGAATTCTCGGTTGAAGGCTTGTTGCGAGCGGACAGCTCCGGCAGAGGCGCCTGGTACAACACGGCGCTGATGAATGGCTGGATGAGTCGCAACGAGGTTCGGCGCCTGGAGAACCTGCCTCCGATACCTGGCGGCGACACCTACACCGTTCAGTCGGCCATGGTCTCGCTGGAAAGTTTGGGCCAGACCGACGACGTCTCGGCCAAGTTCAACCGGTTCATGTCCAAGGCGCTCACCGCGCACAAGGACGGCGACACCCATGCCACGCGGCAGCTGCTGCAGGACATCTGCATGGCGCTGGATGGTGGTGACCCGGATGCGCCCGCGATGGCTCACGCCCTTCTCTCGGTAACACGGCTCACAGTCACTGAGCCTGCGGAGTAATCATGACGATCAAGAACCTTCCGGCCGCGCCGGCGGATCGCCCGCGCGTGAGCGCTTCATCTGATCTGCTGCCAATGGCGCTCGAGCGCTGGAACCCGGACATCCGCGCCGCGGCAGACGATGAAAACACCATTTCGATATTCGATCCCATCGGCTACGACTACTGGTCTGGCGACGGAGTGACTGCCAAACGCGTCGGCGCAGTGCTGCGCAACCTGGGCGGCGCTGACGTCACGGTGAACATCAATTCACCTGGTGGCGACATGTTCGAAGGGCTGGCCATCTACAACCAGTTGCGCGAGTACAAGGGCAAGGTAACCGTTCAAATTCTCGGCCTCGCCGCCTCTGCAGCTTCGATCATCGCCATGGCGGGCGATGAGGTCCGCATGGGCCTCGGCGCCTTTCTGATGATTCACAACTGCTGGGTCGGGATCGCAGCCAATCGGCTCGGACTGCGCGAGATGGCAGACTCGCTGGAACCTTTCGATAAGGCCATGGCAGGCATCTACGCAGCGCACACCGGCGGCGATATCGCCGTGATGCAGACGCTCATGGATGCGGAAAGCTGGATCGGCGGAAGTGACGCCGTCGATCAGGGGTTTGCTGATGCGTTGCTGGACAGCGCGAAGCTCAAAGAGGAACCGAAAGCTTCCACCCCGCAGCAAATCGCTGCCCGCCGTCTCGACGTCATCCTGGCGAAGCAGGGCATGCCCCGCTCAGAGCGGCGGGCAATGATTCAAGAACTCAAAACCGGTACGCCTGGCGCTACCGGCTCTGGTACGCCGAGCGCTACCGAACCCCCGGCCATCTCGGCCTCCGTAATCGCTGATTTCGAAAAGGCCTTGGCCTCGTTCAAGTCGGCAGCCTCTACCGTACCTGGAGTTTGACCCATGACTGATACAAACGAACTGCTCAAGAGCGTGTCCGCTGAACTGGCCAAGGCCACCAGCGAATTCAGCACCAAGGCCGAGGCCGCTCTTGCTGAAGCCAAAAAGGCAGGCAGCTTGTCTGCTGAAACCAAAGCGACCGTCGATGAGCTGGCGCTGAAATTCAACTCGCTGACCGAAGCTGAAAAGCAGCTGAAGGCGAAGCTGGGCGAGGTTGAGCAAGAGTTTGCCCGCCTGCCATCGGCAAGCGCTCCGCAGATCCGTGACAGCCTGGGTGGAGTCGTCATCAAGAGCGAGGCCCTGAAACAGTTTGCGGCCAGCATCGAAGGCGGCAAACGGGTGAACATTCCTGTAAGCGCCGCGCTGCTGTCCACGGACGTGGCGCAGGGCGTGGTGGAACCGCAGCGTCTGCCTGGCATTGACGTTGCGCCGAAGCAGCGCCTGTTCATCCGCGACCTCATCGCGCCGGGCCGAACCACTTCACCGGCCATCTTCTGGGTCCAGCAAACCGGTTTCGTCAACGCTGCGAAAGTGGTTGCCGAAGGCACTGCAAAGCCTTATTCGAACATCAGCTTCGCGTCGAAACTGACGGCGGTCTCCACCATCGCGCACATGTTCAAGGCCTCCAAGCAGATCCTCGATGACTTCGCGCAACTGCAATCGACCATCGACACAGAGATGCGTTACGGCCTGAAATACGCCGAAGAGCAAGAGATTCTTTTCGGCGACGGTACCGGGGTTCATCTGCACGGCATCGTGCCGCAGGCCTCGGCATTCGACCCTGCTTTTGAGGTCGAGAACCAGTCCGGTATCGATGATCTGCGCTTGGCCATGCTCCAGGCACAGTTGGCGCGCCTGCCAGCTTCCGGTCACGTCCTGCACTTCATCGACTGGGCGAAGATCGAGCTGACAAAAGACTCCCTCGGCCGTTACATCCTGGCTAACCCGCTCGGCCTGGCTGGTCCAGTGCTGTGGGGCTTGCCGGTGGTCGCCACCGAAGCGGTCGGCTTCGAAGGCAAATTTCTGACCGGCGCGTTCCAGACCGGTGCGCAGCTGTTCGACCGTGAAGACGCCAACGTGGTGATTTCCACCGAGAACGCCGACGACTTCGAGAAGAACCTGATTTCGGTACGTTGCGAAGAGCGTGCCGCCCTCGCGGTGAAGCGTCCGGAAGCGTTCATCTACGGTGCATTCACCGCTCCGACCACCCCGTGACCTAATGCTGGGCCGTCCGCGCGGCGGCCCATTGGAGGTAATCATGAAGCTGAAGACTTTGAAGCCGCTGTATCTGGGCGGTCAAACCTTGGTCGAGGGCAAATCCTTCGAAACCATTGAGCAGCACGGCCGCGAGCTGATCCAGAAAGGCTATGCCGAGCCCGATGCCGGAGACGGCGAATCCGCAGTGGTGCTGGGCGAGGAAGATGCTGCCGGTGCTGGTGTTCTGACCAGCGACGCGGTGGCAGCTCCGCCGAAGACCGAAAAGCCGCCAAAGCCCAAAAAAGGCGAATGAAATGTCGGTCATCGATATCGACGTGGCGATGAAGCACTGTCGGGCCGAGGAAGTCGACCGCGATGACGTGCAGCTGAAGCTGGACGCCGCCGAAGAGTCGGCGGCTTTGTACCTGAACCGGTCGTTCTACGCCGATGCTGACGCATTGGCCGCAGCGGTGCTGGATGGCAGCGCCGGGGATGATCCCATGGTGATTACCAAGTCCATTACATCGGCCTGCCTGCTCATTCTCGGCAACCTGTATGCAAATCGGGAAGATGTGGTGGTGGCTGCCAACGTGTTCGACCTGCCCCAAGGATCGCGCTCGCTGTTGAGCCCCTATCGCGTATCACTGGGGGTCTGATGAGAGCCGGCCGATTGCGTCACGAATTGTCGCTCCAGTCAAAACAGCGCGTACCTGATGGCATGGGCGGTGGCGTTGACGGCTGGATCGAGCTTCGCAAGGTACGGGCGGAAATCACCACTCCGACAGGACGCACGTCACCTGTCTCACAACAGCTGACCGCGCTGGTGACAGCCGAAATCATCGTCCGGCCCGCCGGTGATGTTGTTGCAGGCCTGCGCTTGGTAAGCGCGACCACCACTTACCTGATCGAAGCCGCGTTGCCGGACAACGAAGGCTCGCTGCTTCGGTTGCTGTGTTCGAACGTTCCCCATCCTTGAGGTGAAATATGAAAGTGAAAGCATTGGCGAGTCTGTCCACGCCGAGCGGCTGGAAAGAACCTGGTGAAGAGTTCACGGTCAGCGCAGCTGAGGCGGATGCTTTGGTGGAGCGTGTCCTGGTTGAGCGTTCTGGTGCTGAGCCTAAGCAAGCAGTCGATTCGGCCCCTCCCAAGGCACCCAAAGCGCCGAAATCGAAGAGCTGATCATGGCTAGACGCTCGAGCATTCAAGGCGATTTCAAGTTGCGCGGTCGGTTGCGACGGATCGGCAACGAGATCGAAAGTGACCTGCGCCCTGCGATGGTAAAGGCTGCCGATCTGGTGCTGGAGACCCAGACATTTCTTATCCCGCGCGACACAGGAGACGCGGCTGAATCGCTCACGGCCTTTGTCTCAAAAAGCGGGTTGGATGCCGAAATCGGTATCCGCGGCAAGAAGAACAACACTCGGTACTTCTATACGAAGTTCGTCGAGTACGGCACCAAGGGGTACGCCCGTGGCGAAAGCGAAGTTCCTGCACGTCCAGCGCATCCTTGGCTTCGCCCGTCCTACGACCTGAATCGTGAGCAGATCATTCTGCTGATCAGCAGAGCGATCGACTCCACTTTGCGCAAGGCTGCGGAGGGCAGATGAGCAACCCAGGCTTGGCGCTGCAGAAGGCGCTCTTCGAAAGACTCTCTGCCAGGCTGTCGACGCCGGTGTTCGATGCCGTGCCGGCCGGAACGCCTTACCCCTATGTGACGCTGGACTACGAAATCACCGACAACACCACGCCGGTGAGCGGGAAGAAGCGTGAGAACCGCCTGTTCTATCTTTCGGTCTGGTCGGACTACCAAGGGCAGGCTGAAGTCAAGCGCATCAACGGCGAAATCGCGGATGCCCTTGACGAAGTCGCACTGGCTTTGGAAACAGGCACTGCCGTGTCCGTGCGCGTCGTGCGTACAGAGACCAATCGCGAGCCGGACGGCAAGACGTACATGGGTTCGGTGACTCTTCGGATCATCACCCAGCACTGAAATCGCCGAGCAACACCAACACCCGCCATCGAGCGGGTTTTTTTACTGCGTGAAAACCACCCGCGCCCTGGAGGGCAACCATGACTATTCAAACTTCCGCCGGCGTTCGCTGCCTGATCGGGCCCGCCCACAATGTCACCTACAAAGAAGACGCCACCGGTCGTGCCGCTGCACTGACCGCGCTGAAGGCGCTGACCTACGTCGAGCTGGGCGAAGTCGAAGATGCTGGCGAGCTGGGCGACGAGGCCAGCACCGCTGATTTCACTGCCCTGTCCAATCGCCGTAAGCGCAAGGTCAAGGGTACGTTCGACGCCGGTACCCAGCAGCTGACGCTGGGCCAAGACCCCAAGGACGCCGGCCAGAAGGCGGTCAAAGCCGCAGTGGCCAGCGACAGCAACTACGCCTTTCAGATCGACTACGGCGACGGCACTGCGGATTACTACCTCGGCCAGGTGCTGAGCTTCCGCAAGCAAATCGGCACCGCTGAATCGATCCGCAAAGCCACCGTTTCCGTCGCGATCAACTCGGCGATTTACGAGCAGGAAGCCCCGGCGAGCTGATTTCGCGATCACCAGCCACACCCAAGCGCCGCGCTCGCGGCGTTTGCCTCAGCATTTTTCTCACCATTAGGAATATAGATCCATGTCGAAGACTGACCACGGCGCAACTGATGTAACGATCGGCTCTGAAGTCTACAGCCTCGCCTTCACCCTGAAGGCCGTGAAGAATATTGAGCGCCGTTTCGGCGGTATCTCGCCTGCGTTGCAGGAAGTCCAGAAACTGAGCCTGGGTGCGGCCGTGGCCGTCATTGCCGCTGGCGCTGGCCTGACGCTGAAGCCGAAGGAGGTTGAAGCGCTCGAGGAAGAGATCTACCAAGCCGGTATCGGCGAGGTCACTCCGCCGCTGATTCAGTACCTGCTGGCGCTGCTGAATCCAGCCGCCAAGACCGAAGAAGAGCTCGCGAAAGACGCCGAAGAAGGCGCGAGCAAGGGAAAAAAGTAAGTCGCCCGAGCAACGGTAGCTATGTGGATGAGATCTTCTGCATTGCTACCGGCAGCCTTCAATGGTCGCCGCGCGATGCCTGGGAGACGCCAGTGCCTCAGATCCTGATGGCCTGGGAGGCGCGAGTTGAGTTTCTTCGCGCGACAAACCCGTTCCGTAAGGCAGAAAACCCCGACGCGCGGCCAGCCGACGAAACCCCCGAGGACAAACGCAAGCGTCTCAAGGCTAAGATTCGCGGGATGCGGTGAAACGCTATCCATTGCGCACGGCCTGCGTCAATTTGCTAGGCTTCCCGTTTTGGGGAGTGGTTCCGATGCAGGTAGCAATTCTGGTTGTGTTGATCATCATAGCGGTCGTTCTGGCGCCATGGTTGATCGGTGTTGTAGTTGCACTCGCCGCGCTGTACGGCGCGTGGTTGGTAGTCGCGGGCGTGACCAGTGCTGTTCTCTTGATCGTCGCTGTGTTGTTTTTTATTGGGGGTAACGCGGTTTTCGGAGCTCTTAAGAGAGATTCTTCTAAAAGCCGTATCAATGACCAGATTTCCGAGGCAAATAAGATATTCGCAGAGAAAGAGCGTCTGAAAAAGCTTGAGGCTGCTGCGGAGTTGCAAAGAATTCAGGAGGCGACTGCGCGTGCCGAGGCATCTGGAGCAATGATCCACTGCCCGCATTGTGACGGATCGATTTCCAAGCACGCCCTTTTTTGCCCTCACTGCGGCAAAGATCCAAAGCTGATACGAGATTCCTAAATTCTTCCAAGAAACCCGCCGAGTGCGGGTTTTTTTTGGCCGCCCAATGGGCGGTTTTTTTTCGCCCGGAGAAAAGGCATGGCAGGTCAAGAAGTTCGCGGGATGCTTATTCGGCTCGAGGCAACAACGGCGCAACTCCGCCAGGAGATGGACCGTGCGGACGCCTCGGTCACGAAGGCAACCGGACGTATTGACAGTCAACTGGGCAAGGTCGACTCGGCATTTGATCGCGCTGCAAAAAGCGCGCAATCAGCCGCCGGAATTCTCAAAGGAGCTTTGTCGCTGGCCATCGGCGGCGCGAGTGTGAGCGCAATTGTCGATCAAGCGGAGGCGTACACGACAGTCGCGAATCGTCTCAAGTTGGTGACGTCGAGCAGTAAGGAATTCACCGAGGCCCAGAACGCTGTCTTCAACATTGCACAGAGGTCTGGTCAGCCGCTTGGGGCGACGGCTGAGCTTTATCAGCGAATCGCTACGAATCAAAAAGAGTTGAAGCTAAGCGGTCAAGGTGTGGCCGGGGTTGTTGAAACCATTTCCAAAACCTTGGCAATCAGCGGCACTTCAGCTGCTGCAGCCGATGCAGCACTTGTTCAACTGGGCCAGGCTTTCGCCTCTGGCACTCTGCGGGGCGAAGAGCTCAATTCTGTATTAGAGCAGGCTCCCGCACTTGCCCAAGCTATTGCGAAAGGGATGGGTAAGACTGTTGGCGAGCTGAGATCGCTCGGGGGTGAGGGCAAACTAACAGCTGAGGCGGTGATTGCCGCTCTCCAAAAGCAGTCAGCGGCTGTAGATGAGCTGTTTAAGCAGATGCAAGGCACCATCGGCCGCGCTCTAACCAATATTCAGACGTCATTCACTCGCATTATCGGTGAAACCGATAGACTTTCTGGCGCCAGTGTTTCTCTAGCTGGAGCTATCAGCCGAGCATCCGAGGCTCTTGACCAAATCAAGGTTCCAGAAGCCGTTGCGGTTATTACTAAGCATGCCGAGACACTGTCTTCCGTGCTCGACGTGGTCTTGGCTGCGGCTCTTGGGAAGGTTGTCGCTGGCATGGTCCAGTGGACTGCTGCGTCGGGGGCATCGGTCCTTGCCAACCAAAAAGCTTTAGCCGCCGCTGCCCGAACCGCACAGCAAGATCTACTGGCTGCAGAGGCTAAACAGGCCGATGCCCGGGCACTTGTCGCGCGCGCGAATCAGGAGCTTCAGGCCGCGCAGACAAAAGTCGCAACTGATCGTGCCAGGCAAGAATCAGAGCTCGCAAACGTCCGGACTGTGCAGGCGGCTCTGGTTGCAGAGATGGCGCTAGAGCAAGAGCGCCTGAAGGCTCAGATTTCGGAGACAGGCAGAAACGCAGCCTTGGCTCGGATGGTAGAGATTCGCGGGTCTCAAGTCGCAATTACCAAACAGGTTGAAGCCGCCGAGCGGTCCCTTGCTGCTACAACCGTAGCGACCTCAGCCCAGATTCAGGCGGCGAACGCGCAAGTTACTGCTTCCAAAGTTGCACTCGCGGAAACGACTCTCGCTATTAAGGCTGCCACGATCGCCGCGAACGAAAGTGCTGCATCTGCAACATTTGCTGCCCGTGCTTGGGGTGGGCTAAAAACCGGAGCCTCTGGCCTGTTGGGACTGCTTGGCGGTCCGGTTGGGCTGGCTTTCATGGCGGGCGCCGTCGCGCTGTCTTTCGTCGATTTCAGCGACAAGTCAAAAACCCTGATGGGTGATTTGGGTGATCTCAGCAAGTCCGTCGAGCAGCTAAGGGCAGAGTTCAATAAGCTGAGCGAAGATCAGAAGACCGACGAAATCAATACATGGAAGGACAAACAGCTCGGGGCAACCTTGGCTGTAGAAAATGCTTACAAGGCTCTAAGAGAGTCGGTTGAGGCTGCACTTGTAGAGCCGCCGAATCCCGACATGGTTGATCCTGCGAAAGTAGCTGCTCAGGTGAAATCCTTCGAAGAGCTTGCGCAGAAATTGGACGCTGCGCGCGCTTCCGGACAGTCGCTCGGCCCCATCCTTCGAGAGGCAACTGCAAACGGGCAAATCTCGCCAGAGCAGTTGCGTCAATGGGAAACGTTGGCTGCTTCATTCAGCCGAAACTCCGATATCGCCGCCAAAGTAAAAGACCGTCTTGACGCGCTGACCGGCGCGCTTAATCAGAACACGACCGCCACTCAGGCCAACAACCAGGCGAAAGCAGGCTTCACAACCGAGGGCGAAAAGTACCTCGACACCATTCAGAAGCAGCTCGCCGGTCTGCAGGATGGTGGAAACGCGATCAAGGAGGCAAACCGCTACATCGCCGAGCACGCGGATCTGTCTGAAGCTGACCGCGTTGCGATTCTTTCGACTGCCAATGCGATCGAGGCTAACAAAGCTGCAACCAAGGCAGCAAAGGATGAAACGAAACTTGGCAACGCAGCGGCGAGAGAGGCGGCTACTGAGCTCAAAAACCAGCAGAAGGCACTGGAAGATCTAACCGCGAAGTCGGCGATTTCGACCAAGTCGGCCAACGATTTGGCTGATGCTTATTTAGCTGGGATCGGGAGCATTCGCGAGATCACCCTTCAGCAGAAGGTCGAAGAAGAGCTTCTCAAGACCGGTGCCGATGCGCGCGACAAGGTCACCGAGTCGATCCGCAATCAGATGGCGGCCGAGGATCGCCGAGATGTCGCGAAGAACATCGCAGATCTTCGAATTGAGGCCACTCAAACTCTGGCACAGGCAACCGCGACCTTGCGCGGTGCTGACGCGCTTGAAGCGTTCAACGTGCAGAAAGCCATGCAGGTCGCGCTTGTTGGAAAAAATATCGAGTACGGCAGCAAAGAGTATGACCAGCTGCTGGAAGCAACCAAGGCGCAGCTGGACCATAACAAAGCGTTGGAACAGGCCGGCGCGGCTAACAGTATCGTCGACCGCCTGTATCCACAGACCAAGCTACTGCGCGATTACACCCAGGAGCAGGAAGCGCTCAACAAAGCGATCGAGCTTTATCCGGAAAAAGCAGACGCGTACCGGGACGCGCTGGGCCGTCTTGGCGTCGAGTACGAACAAAATCAGCGCGCGGCGACCGCTTGGGGTCAGTTCACCGAGGGTGCAGTTGATCGGATCGATGACGCCTTTGCAGACATGTGGAAATCTGTCCTCAGCAAGTCCGGGAATTTCATGGACTCGCTCAAAGACAGCTTCCGCCAGTTCCTTGCCGAAATGCTGCATATGGCGATCACCAAGCCGATCATCGTGCAGTTTGCGAGTGCGCTCGGGATTGGTGGCGCCGCTGCTCAGTCTTCCGGTTTCTTTGGGGATCTGGGCGCTGGCGGCGGTGGTGGGATCAGCTCTCTGCTGAGCAACGCCGGCACTGTCATCTCTGTTGCTGGCAGCAAATTCGGCCAGGCCGTCATGGCGGGCTGGAACGGCAGCGACGGAATCCTGAACGGCATCCAGGGTGCGTTTGGCAACGGTGCCAGCTACATCAGCTCCGCGATTACTGGCGCATTCACTGCCGGGTCTGCGACTGCCAGCAGCGCCGCGGCAAGCTTGGCCGCTGGCTCGACTCAGGCTGGATACACCGGCGCTGCCATGCAGAGCTGGGTAGGTTCGGCAAATGCTTCGTCCACCCTGGCGTCGCTGAGCACCGCTGTCAGCTACATCGGTGCCGCCTACTCGGTCATCAGTTCATTCCAGAACTATGGCGTGAAGGGTGGAGCAACGACTGCTGGTTTCGCTGCGGGCGGTGCGTACCTTGGATCGTTGGTAGGTCCAATCGGCACCGCGGCAGGCGCTGCCATCGGCTCGGTGCTGGGCTCGTTCGTCTCCGGCAAGCTCTTCGGTGGAAGCGGAGAGAAGTATGCAGACCTCAGCACCTCATCTTCGGGTAATTACATCAACGGCCAGTATGTCAGCAACGGCCCTGTCATGGGCTGGCAGACAAAAGCGCCTAAATACGGCAGCGCAATGGACGCGCAGGTCGACGGCATCGTCGCGAAGTTCACCAGCACCCTGGGCATGCTCTATGACGTCCTCGGCAATGGCGCGGATGTGTATGCGTACGACCTGATGCAGGTCCGCAAGACCTCTGGGAAGTACTCGACCACCTTTGGCGCAACGCTGGATGACGGCACGGGCGTGGGCCTGGACATCCATCAGCAGTTCAATGCTGCTGATGCTGCCGCAGCGCTGCAGCACAACTATGACGACGTCCTGGGCACCTTCCTTGCCAAGGCTATCGTCAGTTCGAAATCGTTGCCGGACTACTTCAAGGCCCAGTTCACAGATTTCGCCGATAGCTGGGACACCACCGCTGATGAAGTCATCAAGGCTATTGAAGGGGTTTTCACACGTTTTAATGGCGTGAACGATGCGCTGGCGCTGATCAACGTCAACGGCCTCAAGCTCGACAACACGGGGCTGATGGCCTCCGACGCGATCCTCGATATGGTCGGCGCGATGTCCAACCTTGACACGGCGACTGCCTCGGCCAAGGACAAGGTCGACGCACTGAACAAAGCAGTGGGCACCTATTACCAGGCGTTCTTCACTGCCGATGAGCAGTTTGCCGATCTGACCAAAAGCCTCAAAGACGCATTCGCCGGTTTCGGCCTGGAGCTGCCCGACACACGCTCTGCATATCGGGACATGGTCGAAGACATCGACGTCACGACTGCTGCCGGCCAGGCGATGTTTGCCACGCTGGTAGGTCTGGCCCAGAACGCCGACTCGTACTACTCGACGCTCGATCAGAAAGCCAAAGCCGCTCAGCAAGCGGCTGAGGAAGCGGCTCAGGCCGCGAGCCAGGCAGCCGCAGACGCCGCGGAGAAGATCGCCGACGCGCTGATGAAAGGGGCATCAGACGGGTACAGCGCGTTGCAACGTGCAGTCAGCGCCCAGCAGAAAGCGACAACCGACGCGTACAACGCTCGCACCGCCTCGCTGAACGACATGCTCAGCACGGTAAACACCAATAGCTCCGACTTGACCGGGGTCAGTAACGACTTGGGTTCGGCGCTCAAAGCGTTACGCGGCAACTCGGACGATGCGGTGAAAATGCTGCGCAACCAGGCGCAGGCAACGCTGCGATCGGCGTTGGCAATTGCCCAGGCCGGTGGATCGTTGGCTGGTTTCAGTGGCTTGAGCGATGCACTGGATACTGTCAGCAGCAACAGCAC
>CAURWS010000035.1:0-14059 GCA_963528485.1 uncultured Pseudomonas sp.
GCTAAGCTCCAAGCCATAAGCGTCAAGCAGCAAGAAAAGCCCTGCTACCACTGCCTCGACTTGAAACGGGTCTACAGCTTTCTAGCTTTTCCTCTTGTAGCTTGTGGCTTAACGCTTGGAGCTACAGAACGACCGTCCTGTTGGCGTTGAGGAACACTCGCCGTTCAATGTGATAACCCACCGCTCGCGCCAGGGTCAGGCCTTCGATGTCGCGGCCCTTGGCGATCAGGTCTTCGGGGTAGTGACTGTGGTCCACCACTTCGACGCCCTGAGCGATGATCGGACCTTCGTCCAGATCGTTGTTGATGTAATGCGCCGTCGCGCCGACCAGCTTCACGCCCTTGTTGTAGGCCTGGTGGTACGGCTTGGCGCCTTTGAAGCCCGGCAGGAGCGAGTGGTGAATGTTGATTGCCTTGCCATCGAGCTTGCGGCACAGCTCCGGCGACAGCACCTGCATGTAACGGGCAAGCACCACCAGCTCGGCGCCGGATTCCTCGATCACCTGCCAGACCTTCGCTTCCTGCGCAGGCTTGTCGTTGGGGTCGAGTGGGAAATGGTAGTAGGGAATATCGTGCCAGCGCGCCAGCGGTTCGAGATCGGGGTGATTGGAGACCACGGCGACCACGTCCATCGACAGTTGATTGATGCGCTGACGGTAGAGCAGGTCGTTCAGGCAGTGATCGGCCTTGGAGACCATGATCACGACTTTTGGGCGGTAGTTCGGCGCTGTCAGCTCGAAGTTCATGCCAAAAGCGGCGGCACGTTCGGTCAGGCCCGCGCGAAAGGACGCCTCGTCGAAACCGTCCGGCTGACGGAATTCGACACGAATGAAAAAGCGGCTGGACAGCCGGTCATCGAACGAATGGTGCTCGGTGACGTAGCAGCCCTGCTCGAACAGAAAGCGCGTCACCGCATCCACCGTGCCCAGCACGCTGGGGCAGTCGGCGGTCAGAATCCAGGTATCGGGGGCGCGGCTCATGGGGTGTTGCTCCTGTTTTTGTCTACAACGCGAACTGCTTCTGCCGGAGGCGTAGGAGCTGCCGGGGTGGCGCTCCTACGGCCTCCGGCCAGAAGCAGTCGGAGGCGTATTCAAGATCGAATCAGGCTGCGATCCCGAGGCCGTATTCGGCGCTCGCGTCCTGCAACCACAACCACCAGTAATCGGCGAAGCTGCGGCGGATCAGCAGTTCCCAGGTCTCTTCGCCGGTACGACGGATCACCAGTTGCGACTTGGCGAACACGGTGCCGACGGCCTTGCCGACCGGGAAGTTGCTTGGGTGTACATCGTAGCTGGTGGATTTCATCAGCACGTCGCGCACGTTCGGGCCGGTCAGTTCCAGAATCGACTGGCCGCCAGACACGTTCACCACCTGAATGTGCAGGCCGGCCAGCGCTTCACGCAGCTTTTGCTCAACGGCGAATTCTTCGCCGGTTGGCACGATCAGCAGCCACTCATCCGGGCCCATCCATTGAATCGAACTGTCGCCGCTGGACACCAGCGCCAACGCGCCTGGCAATTCCATGCCCAGTGCTTTGTGAACACCGGCAGCGAACGCCGGATCATGGGCATCGCCACGAATGGTCAGGTGGCCCAGCAGTTTTTTCTCGCGCAGCACCACACCCGGGTTGGTGCGGCCTTTGCCGACCAGGCTTTTCAGGTCGGCGTGAAACAGAGGCGACTCGACTTTGGCGTCGGTCGTTGGCCGCTGTTGGTAAACGTTGGCTGTGGTCATAGAGCACCTGTTTTGAATTCTGTTGTTCCGGTTGACGCGACATATACGGCGTTTCGAATGGCCTCTTCGCCAGCAAGCCGGCTCTCACAATCTGCATTCCATTGCAAGAACCCACTTGCTCCCGAAAACATCTTCTACTGTGGGAGCCGGCTTGCTGGCGAATCGATCAGGCGGCGCGGTGAATCAGATACACCGCGCTCGCCCAACCATCACTCCACGTTCTGACGATCGCCCTTCGGATCGAAGAACACCGAAGAAACGATTTCCGCCTCGATCACGCTGCCATCCGCCTGTGGCGAGAACACACGTTCGCCCATGCGCTTCAGACCGCCCTTGACCACGCCCATGGCGAACGAGTAACCCAGCGAGTTCGCCGCGTAGCTCGACGTCACGTGACCGACCATGGTCATCGGGATCGACTGTTTCGGGTCGAATACCAGTTGCGCGCCTTCCGGCAGCCACTTGTTCGGGTCGATCGGCTTGAGGCCGACCAGTTGCTTGCGATCCTCGCGCACGCAGTCTTCACGGTTCATGCCGCGCTGACCGATCCACGAGAACGGTTTGGTGCGACCGACACACCAGCCCATGTTCAGGTCGTCCGGGGTCATCGAGCCGTCGGTGTCCTGACCAACGATGATGAAGCCCTTCTCGGCCCGCAGGACGTGCATGGTTTCAGTGCCGTACGGGGTCAGGTTGTACTTCTTGCCTGCCTCGGCGATTTTTTCCAGAACACCCATGGCGTAGTCAGCCTGGATGTTCACCTCGTAGGAAAGCTCACCGGTGAAGGAAATCCGGAACACACGAGCCGGAACGCCGCCGACCAGACCTTCTTTCCAGGTCATGAACGGGAAGGCTTCACGATCCAGGTCAATGTCGGTCACTTCGCTGAGCAGCTTGCGGCTGTTGGGGCCCGACAGGGTCAGGGTCGCGTAGTGGTCGGTCACGGAGGTGAAGTACACCTTCAGGTCCGGCCATTCGGTCTGCTGATAGATTTCCAGCCATTGCAGGACGCGTGCAGCGCCGCCCGTCGTGGTGGTCATGATGAAGTGGTTGTCAGCGACGCAAGCAGTCACGCCGTCGTCGAAGACCATGCCGTCTTCTTTGCACATCAGGCCGTAACGCGCCTTGCCCACGTCGAGCTTGGTCCAGGCGTTGGTGTAGATGCGGTTGAGGAACTCGCGCGCATCCGGGCCTTGAATGTCGATCTTGCCCAGGGTCGAGGCGTCCAGCAGGCCGACGCTGTCGCGCACAGCTTTGCATTCGCGGCGCACGGCGGCGTGGATGTCTTCGCCGGCTTTCGGGAAGTACCACGGACGTTTCCACTGACCGACGTCTTCGAATTCGGCGCCGTTCTTGACGTGCCAGGCGTGCAGCGCGGTGAAGCGCACAGGCTCGAAGATGTGACCGCAGTGACGGCCGGCTACGGCGCCGAAGGTCACCGGCGTGTAGTTCGGGCGGAACATGGTGGTGCCCATCTCGGGGATGGTGACGTTCAGCGAGCGGGCTGCGATGGCCAGACCGTTGACGTTGCCCAGTTTGCCCTGATCGGTACCGAAGCCCAGCGCGGTGTAGCGCTTGACGTGCTCGACCGACTCGAAGCCTTCGCGGGTCGCCAGTTCGATGGCGGCAGCGGTGACGTCGTTCTGCAGGTCGACAAATTGTTTCGGCGCGCGGGACGTGCCCTTCTCGTGGGGCACCTGGAAGATCGCCGGGGTCGCTTCTTCAACGCGGCTCAGGGCCTTCGGAATCACCCCTTCAACAGGTTGGAAGCCGGCTTCGGTGGCTGCGCGCACGCCGCCTTCGAAACCGTCAGCCAGTGCATCGCCCAGCGCGTAAACGCCGTTGATGCCGCCGACGCAGACGCGTTTCTGAGGCGCTTCACCCGGTACGAAACCGAGGATGTCTTCACGCCAGACCGGCTTGCCGCCCAAGTGGGACGCCAGGTGAACGATCGGGCTGTAACCGCCGGAGCTGGCGATCAGGTCGCAGTCGAGCCATTCGCCCGGGCTGGTGACTTTGTGCGCCTTGACGTCAATCGCTGCCACGCGGGCGCCGCTGACACGCTTGCTGCCGCGCGCTTCAATCACAGCGCTGCCGGTCAGGATGCGGATGCCTTTGGCACGGGCCTCTTCAACCAGCGCACCACGTGGGTTGTGACGCACATCGGCGACAGCAACCACTTGCAGACCGGCGTCGAGCCAGTCCAGCGCCACGCGGTAGGCGTAGTCGTTGTTGGTGGACAGGACCAGTTTCTTGCCCGGCGCCACACCGTAACGGCGCACATACGTCGAAACGGCACCGGCCAGCATGTTGCCCGGCACGTCGTTGTTGCCGTAGACCAGCGGACGTTCATGAGTACCGGTTGCCAGCACCACACGCTTGGCGCGTACGCGGTGCATACGCTGACGCACCTGGCCGATCGGAGCGCGGTCGCCGAGGTGATCGGTCAGACGCTCGTGAATGGTCAGGAAGTTGTGGTCGTGGTAGCCGTTGACGGTGGCGCGAGGCAGCAGGACCACGTTGGCCAGGCCTTTGAGCTCGGCAACAACGGTGGCGACCCACTCAGCGGCAGGCTTGCCGTCGAGGCTTTCGCGGGAATCGAGCAGGCTGCCGCCGAACTCTTCCTGCTCGTCAGCGATGATCACACGGGCGCCGCTGCGTGCAGCCGCCAGTGCCGCCGCCAGACCCGCAGGGCCTGCGCCGACCACCAGCACGTCGGCGTGGTGGTTCATGTTGTCGTAGGTGTCCGGATCGTTCTCGGTCGGCGAGCGGCCCAGACCGGCAGCCTTACGAATGTACTTCTCGTAGGTCATCCAGAACGATTGCGGGTACATGAAGGTTTTGTAGTAGAAGCCCGGAGGCATCAGCTTGCCGCCGACCTTGCCGAGAATCCCCATCATGTCGGTGTTCACGCTCGGCCAGCCGTTGGTGCTGGTAGCGACCAGGCCCGCATACAGCGCCTGTTGCGTGGCGCGCACGTTCGGGATCTGGGTGGCTTCGGTGGCGCCGATCTGCAACACCGCATTCGGCTCTTCGGAGCCTGCCGCGAAGATGCCGCGTGGACGCGAATATTTGAAGCTGCGGCCGATGATGTCGACGCCGTTGGCCAGCAGGGCTGCAGCCAGGGTGTCGCCTTCAAAGCCTTGGTAGGTCTGGCCGTTGAAGTTGAAGTTCAGGACCTTGCTGCGGTCGATGCGGCCGCCATTGGGCAGACGATTGGACTGGCTCATGCTTTGTCTCCCTTTCCGACGGCTGGAACCGGGTTCACGAACTGAGGTTTCGTGCCAATCAGATAGGTCTCGAGAATTTCGTAAGTCACGGTGTCACGCGTGGCGTTGAAGTACTGACGGCAACCGGCGGCGTGAATCCACAGCTCGTGGTGCAGGCCGCGCGGGTTGTCGCGGAAGAACATGTAGTCGCCCCACTGCTCGTCGGTGCAGGCAGCCGGGTCCAGTGGACGCGGAATGTGAGCCTGGCCGGAGCTGTGGAATTCCTCTTCGGAGCGCAGTTCGCCACAGTGAGGACAGAAGATGTGCAGCATAGGAATTTCTCCTGTTAGTGGGCGACGGCAGCAGCGCCGTGTTCGTCAATGAGCGCGCCGTTGTGGAAACGGTCGATGGAAAACGGTTTGGCTAGCGGGTGCATTTCGCCCTTCGCCAGGCTTGCAGCAAACACGTTGCCCGAACCCGGAGTCGCCTTGAAGCCACCGGTGCCCCAACCGCAGTTGAAGAACATGTTCGGCACAGGCGTCTTGGAGATGATCGGGCAGGCGTCCGGCGTGGTGTCGACGATGCCGCCCCACTGACGGTTCATGCGCACGCGCGACAGCACCGGGAACATCTCGACGATGGCCTGAATGGTGTGCTCGATCACCGGGTACGAACCGCGCTGACCGTAGCCAACCCAGCCGTCGATACCGGCACCGATCACCAGGTCGCCCTTGTCGGACTGACTGATATAGCCGTGCACGGCGTTGGACATGATCACGCTGTCGATGATCGGTTTGATCGGCTCGGACACAAGCGCCTGCAGCGGGTGGGACTCCACCGGGAGGCGGAAGCCTGCGAGCTTGGCCATGTGACCGGAGTTACCGGCGGTCACGACACCGACGCGCTTGGCGCCGATGAAACCCTTGTTGGTTTCAACGCCAACGCACACGCCGTTTTCCTTGCGGAAACCGGTGACTTCGGTCTGTTGGATCAGGTCCACGCCCAACGCGTCGGCGGCACGGGCAAAGCCCCAGGCCACGGCGTCGTGACGCGCGACACCGCCGCGACGTTGAACGGTCGCGCCGATGATCGGGTAACGGGTGTTTTTCGAGCAGTCCAGGTACGGGATTTCTTCCGCCACCTGTTTGCCGTTCAGCAGTTCCCCGTCCACGCCGTTCAGGCGGTTGGCGCTGACACGACGCTCGGAATCACGCATGTCCTGCAGGGTGTGGCACAGGTTGTACACGCCACGCTGGGAGAACATCACGTTGTAATTCAGGTCTTGCGACAGGCCTTCCCACAATTTCATCGCGTGTTCGTACAAGTGAGCGGATTCGTCCCACAGGTAGTTGGAGCGCACGATGGTGGTGTTGCGCGCGGTGTTACCGCCGCCCAGCCAACCTTTCTCAACGACGGCCACATTGGTGATGCCGTGCTCTTTGGCCAGGTAGTACGCGGTCGCCAGACCGTGACCGCCACCGCCCACGATGACCACGTCGTAGACCTTTTTAGGGGTCGGCGTGCGCCACATGCGCTGCCAGTTTTCGTGGTGGCTGAGGGAGTGTTTGAAGAGGCCGAAGCCCGAGTAATGCTGCATGGTGCGACTCCTGACTCAGCGGTAAACCGGGAAATCGGCGCACAGCGCGGCGACTTGGCTGGCAACATTGGCCTCGACATCGGCATCGCCGAGGTTGTCGAGAATGTCGCAGATCCAGCCGGCCAGCGTGACGCATTGGGTAACTTTGAAACCGCGGGTGGTGACAGCCGGGGTGCCGATACGCAGGCCCGAGGTCACGAACGGCGATTGCGGGTCGTTTGGCACGGCGTTCTTGTTCACGGTGATGTGCGAACGGCCCAGCGCGGCGTCGGCATCTTTACCGGTCAGGCCCTGACGGATCAGGCTGACGAGGAACAGGTGGTTGTCGGTACCGCCGGAGACAACGTCGTAACCGCGGTCGATGAACACCTGAGCCATGGCCTGGGCGTTGTCGATCACTTGTTGTTGATAAGCCTTGAAACCTGGCTCCATGGCTTCCTTGAAGCACACGGCCTTGCCAGCGATGACGTGCATCAGCGGGCCGCCCTGAGCGCCTGGAAAAACAGCGGCGTTCAGTTTCTTTTCAATTTCTTCGTTGGACTTGGCCAGGATCAGACCGCCACGAGGACCGCGCAGAGTCTTGTGGGTGGTGGTGGTGACCACGTCAGCGTAGGGCAGCGGGTTCGGGTACAGACCGGCAGCGACCAGACCGGCCACGTGGGCCATGTCGACGAACAGCAACGCACCGACTTTGTCAGCGATGGCGCGGAAGCGTGGGAAGTCCAGGGTCTTGGAGTAAGCCGAGAAGCCGGCAACGATCATCTTTGGCTTGTGCTCGACGGCCAGACGCTCGACTTCGTCGTAATCGATCAGGCCGGTGGTGGTGTCGATGCCGTATTGAACCGCGTTGTAGAGCTTGCCCGAGGACGACACTTTGGCGCCGTGGGTCAGGTGACCGCCGTGGGCCAGGCTCATGCCCAGAATGGTGTCGCCGGCTTGCAGCAGGGCCAGGTAAACGGCGCTGTTGGCGGAGGAACCGGAGTGCGGCTGCACGTTGGCGTAATCGGCGCCGAACAGTTGCTTGGCGCGGTCGATGGCCAGTTGCTCGACCTTGTCGACGTGCTCGCAGCCGCCGTAGTAACGCTTGCCCGGATAGCCTTCGGCATATTTGTTGGTCAGGCCGCTGCCCTGAGCCTGCATGACGCGCTTGCTGGTGTAGTTCTCCGAGGCGATCAGCTCGATGTGATCTTCCTGACGCTGGTCTTCGGCATTCATCGCTGCCAACAGTGCATCGTCATAACCCTGGATTTGGTCTTGCTTGCTGAACATCGCGGTTCTCCCAGCGGCGGCGCGGCGCCTGAATTGTCGTGATGGGGCTTTTGGATCACCCCTTGGCAGCGATGGTAGGGCTGACGCAGACAGACCAGATGCCTACGCACGCCACACAAAGGCGCGTTTACGACATAGCCGTGAATAGGTGCCGCGTGACGGAGAAGACCAACGCGGTCAGGCGTTTGATTCTGGCCGAAGGCCGTAGGAGTCCGGCTTGCCGACGATCTGCCGGGCACCGGCAGCAAAGCCTTTGAATACGGGCGTTCTGGGGGATCGTGTGCTCTGGTTTCATGACTGTTGCGCAGCCGATCGTCAGCAAGCTGGACTCCTACGCCCTCCGGGCAGAAACCAGACCGAGCAAACAAAAATCCCCAGCCTGAGCCGGGGATTTTGAAGTCGCGGATGTCGCAATCAGACCGTTTTGGCAGGCAACAACCCGTCGGCCCTGAACATCCCGCGAATACCGCGCACCGCCTGACGAATCCGGTCCTGATTCTCGATCAGCGCGAAACGCACGTGATCGTCGCCATACTCACCAAAACCGACACCCGGCGAGACGCAGACCTTGGCTTCGAGCAGCAGCTTCTTGGCGAATTCCAGCGAGCCCAAGTGCGCGTAGGCCTCCGGAATCTTGGCCCAGACGTACATCGAGGCTTTCGGGTTTTCCACCATCCAGCCCAGCTCGTGCAGCCCTTTCACCAGCACGTTGCGGCGTTGGCGGTACTGCTCGGCGATGTCGAGCACGCACTGCTGATCGCCTTCCAGCGCAGCGATGGCGGCCACTTGCAGCGGGGTGAAGGTGCCGTAGTCGTGGTAGCTCTTGATCCGAGCCAGAGCATTGACCAGCTCGGGGTTGCCGACCATGAAGCCAATGCGCCAGCCCGCCATGTTGTAGCTCTTGGACAGGGTGAAAAACTCCACCGCGATGTCCTTGGCGCCCGGCACCTGCATGATCGACGGGGCTTTCCAGCCGTCGTAGACAATGTCGGCGTACGCCAGGTCGTGCACCACCAGCACGTCGTACTGTTTGGCCAGCGCAACGACGCGCTCGAAGAAGTCCAGCTCGACACACTGGGCGGTCGGGTTGGAGGGGAAGCCCAGGATCATCATCTTCGGCTTGGGGATGGAGCCGCGAATGGCCTTTTCCAGTTCGGCGAAGAAGTCCACGCCTGGGATCAGCGGCACCGAACGCACCTGAGCGCCAGCGATCACGGCGCCATAGATGTGGATCGGATAGCTGGGGTTGGGCACCAGCACCGTGTCGCCCTGATCAAGGGTGGCGAGCATCAGATGCGCCAGCCCCTCTTTCGAGCCAATGGTGACGATGGCTTCATTTTCGGGGTCGATGTCGACCTCATAGCGGGTTTTGTACCAACTGGAAATCGCCCGACGCAGACGCGGAATGCCACGCGAAGTCGAGTAGCCGTGAGTGTCTTCACGTTGGGCGACGGTGACCAGTTTTTCGACGATGTGCGGCGGCGTTGCCCCGTCGGGGTTGCCCATGCTCAGGTCGATGATGTCCTCACCACGACGACGAGCGGCCATTTTCAGCTCGGCAGTGATGTTGAACACGTAAGGGGGGAGTCGATCGATGCGCGCAAAGCGGCGCGGCGAACCAAGGTCAGCCATGGAAACCTCAAGAAGACGTAAGCGCCCGGAACCGTCCGAGCGACGCTGGCCACTGCGGTGGCCTGGTGCGCAAGATAAGGGCGGTAATGGCGGTTTGTCTACAGCGATTTGTGTAAGTGCACCCGCCTCAGGATCACCGCCACCCCCTGTGGGAGCCGGCTTGCTGGCGAAAGCGATGCATCAGCCGACATTGATGAACCTGACCCACTGCATTCGCCAGCAAGCCGGCTCCCACAAGGATATGCGTCAAGCCATGAGGATGCGGCGCAGCGTGAACAACACCAGAAAATGCAGCGGATAAATCAGATACGCCCATTTGCGCATCGGCCACACCGCAAACCCCGGTCGCCAGCGCAGTAACGCCAAACCCAGCCAGGGCCCCAACAAACAGGCGACCAACGCGCCAACCGAAATGGGATCGCCCCAGAGCATGCCGTCGATGATCTTCGGCCACTCGTTGCTCAACAAACAGACAATCCCCGGCACCACCGCCAGCCATAGCGAGCCGCGCAGCACCAGCAGAAACGCGGCGGGAAGCAGCACGCCATAAGCGCCAAACATCAGCTGCGGCGCAAACGCGACACCGATCCCCAGCGCAACGACGCCCAACACCCGCGCGGGCCACGACCGGCTGACCGCACCCTGAGCCACCAGCAGCCCCAGCGCCAGGGTGGGCAGCACATTGAACGTCGTGACTTCATCGGCCATGTAAAGCCGATAAGGGAATTGCGCGACGACGGAAAATACCGCCAGCCACATCAGGTATTTCCAGCTGACTTGGGGCTGCACCGCACGCGTCATCCCTCGCCCGACATTCACCGCAATCGCCAGGCAGAACCACGCGAAAGCCAGGCGTCCCGGCACATACAGCCAATCGGCATGCCAGCCAACGTAGCGCAAATGGTCGAGCACCATGCTCAGCACCGCCAGCCATTTGAGCAAGTCCAGCGCCCGGTCACGCACAGGGCGAATCGTCGCCGTCGTCTCGCTCATGTCACCCCACTCACTTGCGGCTCCCGTTTTACTGAATGTTCTGACGCAACAATGCATGACCAAACGAGAGAATGTTCGTTACAGTCGCAACCTTCGATTACAGGGAACCGGCCATGTCAGACCAAAGCCAGCAGTTTGCCAGCGACAACTATTCGGGAATCTGCCCGGAAGCCTGGGCGGCCATGGAACAAGCCAATCATGGCCATCAACGCGCCTATGGCGACGACCAATGGACAGCGCGCGCCGCCGATCAATTCCGCCAGCTGTTCGAAACCGACTGCGAAGTGTTCTTCGCCTTCAACGGCACGGCGGCCAACTCCTTGGCGCTGTCGTCGTTGTGCCAGAGCTATCACAGCGTTATCTGTTCCGAAACCGCCCACGTCGAGACCGACGAATGCGGCGCCCCGGAGTTCTTCTCCAACGGCTCCAAGCTGCTGACCGCCCGCAGCGAGAAAGGCAAACTCACGCCGGCCTCGATTCGCGAAGTCGCCCTCAAGCGCGCCGACATCCATTACCCCAAACCCCGCGTCGTGACCCTGACTCAGGCCACCGAGGTCGGCAGCGTCTACCTGCCCGAAGAGCTCAAGGCCATCAGCGACACCTGCAAGGAACTGGGCCTGAACCTGCATATGGATGGCGCCCGCTTCGCCAACGCCTGTGCGTATCTGGGTTGCACGCCAGCCGAGCTGACCTGGAAAGCCGGCATCGACGTGCTGTGCTTCGGCGGCACGAAAAACGGCATGGCGGTGGGTGAGGCGATTCTGTTCTTCAACCACAAACTGGCCGAAGACTTCGACTATCGCTGCAAACAGGCCGGGCAACTGGCGTCGAAAATGCGTTTCCTGTCAGCACCGTGGGTCGGCCTGCTGGAAAACGACGCGTGGCTCAAACACGCTCGCCACGCCAACGCCTGCGCGCAGTTGCTGGCTGAGCTGGTGAAGGACATTCCAGGGGTGGAATTGATGTTCCCGGTGCAGGCCAATGGCGTGTTCCTGCAACTGTCGGAAGCGGCGATTGCCGCACTGACCGCCAAGGGCTGGCGTTTCTATACCTTCATCGGCAGCGGCGGCGCGCGCTTCATGTGCTCGTGGGACACCGAAGAAGCCCGCGTGCGCGAGCTGGCTGCGGATATCCGGTTGGTGATGGGGGCCTGAGGCGCAAATACATCCCTGTAGGAGCGCGCTTGCCCGCGATAAGGACAACACGGTCCGTCGGGCACAGCGCGTCATCGTTCATCGCGGGCAAGCACGCTCCTACAATCGCTGCAACTTCTGCCGCGCAGGCATTCACCCCTGCGCAATCACCTTCTCGATCACCTCAACCGTCGCACTGACCTTCTCCTCATAGCGGCTCAGCTCTTGGGCGTGCTGCTGCTTGAGTTCGATCTGCTTCGAGCACAGATTCAGCGCCGCCAGCACCAGCAGGCGGTCGCCGATCAGGGTCGGGTAGTTGCGCTTGGTTTCGGACAGGGCCGACTTGAGCATGACCACGGCCTCCATCAAGGTCTGTTCCTGACCTTCAGGCGCCTTGATCGTGTAGTCGTTGCCCAGAATGGAAATGACCTTGGCGGCGTCGCGGTCGATGATCATGCGCCGACCGCGCTGACGCTGGTGGCGCGATCAACCAGCGCCTGAATGCGCGCGGCCGTGGCGCCTTGCTTTTCTTCCTGCTCCAGCAGGCTCAGCTGCAGGCTGTCGTTGTCATCCCTGGCTTGCTTCAACTCTTCGGCGAGTTGCGCATTCGTGTTCTGCAGGTCCTGATTTTGCTGCACCAGGTCACTGACGAGCTTTTCCAACTGGCTAAGGGATGCTTCCAACATTTTGATTTCTCAGGCAAATTTCAAAGGGCGCGTACGATAAAGAAAAGTCACTCCAGCTACCAGTGAAATCAGGGCATTCACGCCACAACACCGACCAGAAAAGCGCACATCTCGCTTCAATTCCGCAAACGCATAACGGAGCTGATTGACTGCGATTTGCCCATCTTGTTCCTGCTGTTCGTCAGATCACCCTCCCTGCGGCATAAGCGCACAGTCATGAACCCAAGGGTCAAGTCTTGGTGAGCGCGACCGATAAGCCGTGGATCTCTTTGACTCTCCCTTCTGCACGCATGGATCGCGGCTTTCTCAGGAAACCTTCATGTCCTTGCGTAATATGAACATCGCGCCTCGCGCGTTCCTCGGTTTTTCCATCATCGGCCTGCTGATGCTGGTGCTCGGCATCTTCGCGCTGGCGCAGATGAGCAGGATCAACGACGCCACCGAAACCATGGCCACCAACAGCATGCCGAGCATCAAGGCGCTGGATAAGCTGACCGAAGCCAGCATTCGTCTGCGCGTGCTGTCGTACCGCCTGATGCTCAACCGCGAAGCCGACACCCAGCAGAAAACCATCGAGCTGCTGGCCATGCGTAACCGCCAGATCGAAGAGGCCCGGGCGATCTACGTCAAACTGATCGCCGCCCCCGAAGAACAGGCCACGTACGACCAGTACCTCAAGCTGCTGGACGACTACCGCAACCTCGAAGACCGCATGAAGTCCCTGAGCAACGCCAACAAGCTCGACGACCTCACGGCCCTGCTCAATAACGACCTGCAGACCAACTCCGACCAGATGAACGTGGTGCTCGGCAAGCTGGTGGAAATCAACACCCAGCAACTCAACGACACCAAAAAAATGGCCTCGGACCAGTACTCGACCGCCTTTACGATGGTCGTCACGCTGCTAATCATTGCTACCGTGTTGACCCTTCTGTTCGCCTGGCTGCTGACCAACAGCATTACCCGTCCGATCGCATCTGCACTTAGAGCGGCTGAAGAAGTGGCCGAAGGCGACCTGACGCGCACCATCACGGTCGATGGCACCGATGAAGCCGGCCGTCTGCTCAGCGCCATGCTGAAGATGCAGTCAAAATTGCGCGACACCCTGCAACGCATCTCCGGCTCCGCCACTCAACTGGCTTCGGCGGCTGAAGAGCTGAACGCCGTCACCGACGAAAGCGCCCGTGGCCTGTTGCAACAGAACAACGAAATCGAACAAGCCGCCACTGCCGTCAACGAGATGACCAGCGCCGTGGAAGAAGTCGCGCGCAACGCCGTGAGCACGTCCGAAGCGTCGAAAAACGCCACCACCTCGGCCAGCGATGGTCGTGATCTGGTGCAGGAAACCGTCAGCGCCATCGAGCGCATGAGCAACGACGTTCAAGGCACTGCAACGCTGATCGGCAATCTGGCTGACGAGTCCCGAGACATCGGCAAAGTGCTGGACGTGATTCGCGGCCTGGCCGACCAGACCAACCTGCTGGCCCTCAACGCCGCCATCGAAGCGGCCCGCGCCGGCGAAGCAGGCCGTGGCTTTGCTGTGGTCGCAGACGAAGTCCGCGCCCTCGCCCATCGCACCCAGCAATCGACCAGCGAAATCGAACGCATGATCGGCAGCATTCAGGGCGGCACCGAGCAGGCGGTGGACTCGATGCGCAGCAGCACCGAACGCGCTGAGTCGACCCTGAGCATCGCCAAAGGCGCAGGTCTGGCGCTGGACACCATTAATAATGCAGTCGTTGAAATCAACGAACGCAATCTGGTGATCGCCAGCGCAGCCGAGGAGCAAGCCCAAGTGGCGCGGGAA